>JAGGWO010000238.1 GCA_021157485.1 Sulfurimonas sp.
ATTTGTGCAAAGCCACTTTTTGATTTTAATTTTGGATTGTTGGATTCTAGCATCTTTTGAAGATTTAATACTTGATTTTGAGCAACATTTATTACAGAATCTATTGCATGAGGAAATCTAACTTTAATATGTTCAATCTCTTTAGAGTAGTTTTGAAATTTAAAAGAAACGCTTTGGGAATAAACCTCTTTAAACTGCTTAACTTCTTGAAGTTTCTGAGTTAATTTTTTCTCTACTGAATGTTGAGAGTATGAGTTTTTCAGATGAGTAAGTTCCTGATTTTTATTATATACTTTTTGAGAGATAGTCTGAGTTAGCTGTGCAGAAATTGTATCTAGATATTGATACAGTTCATTTGTATCTGGCAGACATATCTGCATTGCAGCACTTGGCGTTGCAGCTCTCATATCCGCTACAAAGTCACTAATTACCCAATCTATTTCATGACCAACAGCAGAAACTATCGGTGTTGCAGCATTAAAAATTGCATCTGCAACTATCTCTTCATTAAAAGCCCATAAATCCTCTATACTTCCTCCACCACGACCAATAACAATAATGTCATAATTCTTTGTATCACTATAAGTAATTGCATTTGAAATCTCATACGCTGCGTTTTGTCCTTGAACTAAAACATCATAAATATCAATCTCTAAAACTTTATATCTAGAGTTTGCAACTCTTAACATATCTTGTAGAGCTGCTCCCGTAGCAGAAGTAATAAGTGCAATTCTTTTAGGAAACTTTGGAAGTTGTTTTTTAATTTCAGGATTAAAATAATTTTGCTCTGAGAGTTTCTGCTTGAGTTGCTCATATGCTAAAGCTAAGGCACCCTGCCCTGATGGCTGAACAGTAAAACAGTTCACTTGGTAAGAACCTCTTGGCTTATAAAGAGTCAAAGCACCATCAAGAATAACTTTCATACCCTCTTCAAGACGAAACTTTAATTTTGAAGCATTACCTCTAAACATAACACAGCTAATAGAAGAGCCAGAATCTTTGAGAGTAAAGTAGATATGACCGGAGTTATGAAATGTTATACGTGAGAGTTCACCTTCAACTAAAACGCGACTAAAGCTCTCTTCGAGTAGACCTTTAATCTGCTCATTAAGTGAAGATACACTTAGTGTATTTACCCCAAGGGCACTTCCTTCAGGGCGCAAATTTTTTACTTTTTACGAGCTATTAAAAGAGTAGAAATATCCATAGAAAAGCTTTTAGTATAAAGCATTTCAAAACCTGCAGCTTCAAGTTCATTTTGCATATTTTCTACTGTTGAGAAGTCTTCTATAGAGTTTGGTAAGTACTCATAAGCTTCTAAGTTTTTAGAGATAAAACCACCAACTTTTGGAAGTATTTTATTTGTGTAAAAATTCATTACTTTTCCAAGAAATGAAGGATTTTCATTTTTCATAAACTCTAGGATAACTACAAGTCCATCTTTTTTAAGAACACGATTGAACTCATCTAAAGCTTGTGTACGTTCAACAACATTACGAATTCCATAAGTAATACTAAGTATATCACTACTTGCATCTTCTAGTGGAATCTCTGTCGCTTTTGAGATATGATAATTAAATTTAGGATACTTCACACGTGCAACATCAACCATTCCAACTGATGGATCAACACCTACAATCTCACCAATTGCGATACCACTAACTTCTGCTCTACTTCTCCAAAAATCCATCATATCACCAGTTCCACATGCTATATCAACGATTCTATCTAAAGAATCTTTAGCACTGTACTTGTAAGATAAGTCACAAGCTTTACGTCTCCAACTCTTATCAATACCCATACTCATAACACGATTTGCTGTGTCATATGTTGGTGCAATATCATCAAACATTGATACAATTTTTTCTTGCTTTTGTGCGTTTTGTTTACCGTGACTACTCATTAATATCCTTTCTTTTCATCCACATAATTATATCTTGTGTCTCTTTTTCTATATTTAAAATTTCTAAATTATCATTTAAGTTTTTAAATCCATTTTTACCGCCAAAAGTTGGTGCTATGTAACATAGGTAATAATCAACTATATCACGAGTTAATTCAAACATTTTTGAACTCCCTTCAATCATAATATTTTTGTAATTATCTAATTTTGAAAAGTTATCTTCTATAAAAACCTCTCTTCCTTCAATATTAAAAAGAGGAATAGTTTTATCAAAATCTTTCTGCTGAGAGATTATTAAGATATCTGGTGCTTTTCCATTCACAAGTCTTGCATCTAATGTTGGTCTATCTACCCTAACTGTGTTTCCACCAATTACAAGCAGATCGCATACATCTCTCATAGCGTGAACATTCTCACGTGATTCTTTTGAACTTATAATACCATCATCAGTGGTTGCGTTTAATCTCTGTGCCCATTTAAAAAACACAAACTTATCTTGTTGCCAAAGATTAAATGGCTTTAACAGAGCATCACACTCATCTTTTAAAAGCTCACTGTAAACAAGACAATCATTCATATTTAAAATCATACTACCAGCTTTAGCTTTTGGATTTGTATCATTACTTCCAACATATACTTCTTTAATACCCAAATCACTGATAAGTCTTGCACAAGATGGAGTTTTACCAAAATGTGAACATGGTTCAAGAGTTGTGTAAAGAGTTACATTTGTAAAGATATTATTGTGATTACTCTGTAGGTGTGTATGGATATCTGCTGAATCTTCTAAGGCTAAGATATAAGCATCATTCGTTAGTCTGTAGTAAGCAGCTTTAAGTGCGTTTACTTCAGCATGAGGTCCGCCAGCTTTGTGATGAGCCCCAATTGCTAAAATTTCGCCATTTTCACCAACAACTACACAACCAACTGCAGGATTTGGATACGTTAGACCCTGATATTTCCAAGCCTCTTTAAGAGCGAGGCTCATAAAGAAGTTGTTATCGATTACCATTGCTATTCTTTACCATTCGAAGTAAGTTTTAGCTTTTTCTATATCATTAAATTCTATTTCTATAGTTTCATCTTCTGTCTCAACAAAAATTTTAGAGCCTTCAACTTTAGCTAAAGTACCTCTTATTTTATTTTTATTTATACCCAGTAAAGAAACTTTATCACCAATGGATTTTTTAAAGTGTCCTATGTTTGATAGTTTTCTCTCAATACCAGCAGTTCCAACTTCAAGTCTATAATCACCTGAAACGGGAGGGGTAACATCTAAAAGTGGAGAGATAAGATGAGTAAGCTCAACACATTTATCAAGAGAAACGCCACTGCGTTTACCATCAATAACTTCAGTAGACATTACACTTACACGGTATATAGTCTCATCATTTTCATTAACAATAACAGTGTCATATAACTCTAAATCAACTGATTTAACAAGTGAATTAATATCGCTCTCAAGACTCATCTGGAGTATCCTTTGCTATTTTTTTAAATAAATCTTCTAAATTTTGCGTTTTAGCCAGTTGTTCATCAAACTCAAATGTAAATTTTGGACAACGGTACCAACCTTGGTCTTTCAGGCAGTATGTTTCAACAATTGGACGAGCTTTTCGTAACAACTTTAGATAGTCACGTTTTTCTTGCTCAGAATATTCATTTGGATTTATATAAACTTTCGCGTCACTTTTACCACGAGAACATACAACTTCAATGATATTTAAATCATGAAGTCTTTTGTCATTCATCGCACCAAGTGCTTGAGGGATTAACTCTAAAAGAACTGATTCAGTCCTTTTAAGTTTTATTTGAGCTTCTGTCATAAAGATTATAACTCTACTTTCTGCTCAACTTTTCTGAATGTTTCAAGAACGTCACCAGGTACAACATCTTCGTATCCACTGATAACAACACCACACTCATAACCGTTACCAATCTCTTCAACATCATCTTTGAAACGTTTAAGTGAAGTAAGTTCACCTTCATAATGTACAACACCATCACGGATAACACGAACCATTCCACCACGAATAAGACGTCCATCAACAACAACAGATCCGGCAACAACACCTTTAGGAATTTTAAACACTTCTCTAACTTCTGCTTGACCAGTATTTTCTTCAGTATATTTTGGAGCCATCATACCAGTAAGCATTCCAGTAATATCATCAATTAGTTGGTAGATAATTGAGTAAGTTTTAATCTCAACACTTTTTTGTTTAGCAGATGCTTTAACAGCACCAGTTGGACGAACATTAAATCCAAGAAGAACACAGTTTTCAGAGTTGTTTACAAGCTCAACATCATTTTCTGTAATTCCACCAACACCACTTGAGATGATGTTAACTTTAACTTCATCATTTCTAAGAGCAAGAATTGATGATTTAATAGCTTCAAGAGTACCATGAACATCTGTTTTAAGTACAACTTTAAGAGATTTTAGTTTACCCTCTGCAATCATAGCTGTCATATCTTCTAATGAAGATTTAGTCGAGATTGAAAGTTCTTTATGTCTATCATATTCATGACGTTTAAGAGCATATGCTTTTGCCTCTTTCTCATCTTCCATAACTGTCATAACTTCACCAGAAGCTGGAACTTCGTTCAGACCAGCGATTACTGCTGTATGAGATGGTAAAAGAGTTTTTATTTGTTTGTTATGCTCATCAAGCATAGCTTTAACACGACCATAAGCCGCACCACAAACTACATAATCTCCAACTTTAAGAGTACCATTTTGTACAATTACTGTAGCAACTGGACCACGACCTTTCTCTAAAGAAGACTCGATAACAGCTGCTTTAGCAAGTGCATTTTCATTTGCCTTAAGTTCTAATATTTCAGCAGTAGTAAGAATCTCTTCAAGTAAATCCTCAATACCCATATTTGATTTTGCAGAAACAGGCACAAACGGTATATCTCCACCCCAATCAACTGGGTTAATACCATGTTCTGCCATTTGACCTTTAACCATATCTGGTTGTGCAGTCTCTTTATCCATTTTGTTCAGTGCTACGATAATTGGAGCACCTGACTCTTGAGCTAGTTTGATAACTTCAAGAGTTTGAGGTTTAACACCATCATCTGCCGCAACAACAATAACAATGATATCTGTAATCTCTGTACCTTTTTGACGCATATGACTAAACGCAGCGTGACCTGGTGTATCGATAAAAGTAATTGCTTTACCTTTTTGCTCAATTGTATAAGCACCAATATGCTGTGTGATTCCACCAGCTTCACCCTCAGTTACTTTAGCCTCTCGGATTGCATCAAGAAGTGAAGTTTTACCATGATCAACGTGACCCATGATAGTAATAATAGGAGCTCTTTCAGTAGCATCCGGATCTTCTTCAATATCTTCAACTTTCTGAGTAAACTCATCTTTAGGATCGATAATTGTAACTTCAACTTCAAACTCTTCAGAAAGAATCTCTATCTCATCATTTCCAAGGAAATCATTTTTTGTCATCATCATACCAAGATCAAATAGAACTTTTATGATGTCAGAAATTGGACGATTTAGTGCCTCTGCAAACTCATAAACACGAATATCTTCAGGAATCTCAACGTGAGTTATAATCTCATCTTCGTGACTTGCTTTTGCATACTTTTTACGCTTATCTTTACGAACTTTTCTACCACGTGGTGCTTGTTTTTTATTAGCATTTCTACCAGCTGGTTTAGGTGGACGCGGCTTTCTTGCTTGCTCAGGAGGAAGAGGAGCTCTCTCTGTTGAGTTTAAATCAAGAAGAGTTACTTGGTCATCCATATCCATAGACACATCACTCATAGCACCACCAAAGATATCCATTCGTCTACCCTGGTCTTGCTTACTTGCACTACGTGAACCCTGTTTAGATTTTTTCTTTTGAGCAAGCTCTTCTAAAACTTCTGCACTCATTTTTCCATACGAAGATACAGATGCTTGCTTAGTTGGTAAGTTATAATTCTCTTCAACTTTAGGCTTTCTCTTTTTAACAATTTTAAGACCACTTCTTTTAATAGCTGGTCTTATAGCAGGCGAAACGACTTTTAAAGTAGATTTAGACGCTGGCTTTACAGTTTCTTCTTTTGCAACTTCTTTAGGTGTTTCTTCTTTCGTAGCTTCCTCTTTCGCAGGTTCACCTTTTGAAGTACTAGAAGGAGTCTCTTCTTTAGCAACTTCTTTAGGAACAGCAACTTCAACTTCAGGAGTCTCTTTAGCTATCTCTTCTTTAGGAGCTTCTTCTTGGGGAGTATCATCTTTAGCTTTCACAGTTTTAGATTTTGGCGGAGTAGCTACTTTTTCCTCTTCACCATTCATAATATAGTTTGCAATTTCTTCTGCTTGTTCCATACTAACTTTGCTCAGTGCTGCTTTTACTTCTATACCCATACTCTTAGCTTTTTCTAAGACATCTTTAGAAGCAATTCCTAGCTCGTCTGCAATTTCTTTAACGCTAACTTTATCTGTCATCAG
>JAGGWO010000105.1 GCA_021157485.1 Sulfurimonas sp.
TATTTAAATAAGACAAAAATTGTCTTATATCAATAATCTAAGTTTTTAAGAAACTTTTTAAGCTAGAGCTTCAGCTTCTTCTTTCTCTTTATTTTCCTGGATGATTCTTTCGATTCCTTCAGGGTTTTCCATAATCTCTTGAGTAATTTTATAAGAACAGAATTTTGGTCCACACATAGAACAGAACTCAGCCTCTTTAAATACATCTTGAGGAAGAGTTTCATCATGATACTCACGAGCTCTTTCACTATCAAGCGCTAGTTCAAACTGTTTTTCCCAATCAAAGCTGTATCGAGCATCACTCATCGCATCATCAACATCTCTCGCACCTTTACGACCACGAGCGATATCAGCAGCGTGAGCAGCAATTTTGTATGCGATGATACCTTCACGTACATCATCTGCGTTTGGAAGTCCTAAGTGCTCTTTTGGCGTTACATAACATAACATAGAAGCACCGTGCCATCCACCAACAGCTGCACCAATAGCAGAAGAGATATGATCATATCCAGCAGCGATATCAGTAACTAATGGCCCTAGAATATAAAAAGGAGCTTCATGACAAAGCTCACGTTGTAGTTTCATATTACGTTCAACCTGATTTAAAGGAACGTGACCTGGACCTTCAATCATAACTTGAACATTTTTTTCCCAAGCTCTTAAAGTCAAGTCCCCAAGAACTTTAAGCTCACCTAGTTGTGCATCATCACTTGCATCAGCTAGACAACCAGGACGAAGTGAATCACCTAACGATAATGAAACATCATATTTAGCACAGATGTCTAAAATTTCATCATAAGCAGTGTAGAATGGATTCTCTCTGTGGTAATGCATCATCCAAGCAGCCATCAAAGAACCACCACGAGAAACGATACCCATTTTACGTTTAGCAATTTTAGGCATAGTCTCTAGGAGAAAACCTGCGTGAATTGTAAAGTAAGAAACACCCTGTTGTGCTTGACGCTCAAGAACATCTAACATAACTTCTATAGTTAAATCTTCAATCTTGTTTCCAACATCGTGAAGTATTTGATAAATAGGCACAGTTCCGATAGGAATTTTAGAAGCTCCAATTACCGCTTTACGAATCTCATCTAAATCACCACCAGTTGAAAGGTCCATAGCAGTATCAGCTTTATAGTGCTGAGATACTTCCATCTTCTCTACTTCACCCATTACATCTGAAGCAATAGCAGAAGAACCGATATTTGCATTAATTTTACAAGTTGATGCAATACCAATAGCCATTGGCTCTAATGTTGTGTGATTTACATTAGCCGGAATAATTAAACGTCCACGAGCTATTTCACTTCTTACTAGTTCCGGAGATAAGTCTTCTATCTTTGCAACATATTCCATCTCTTGAGTAATGACACCTTGTTTAGCGTAGTACATCTGTGTGCGAACAGGATCATTCTCTCTTTTTTTAACCCATGAAGATCTCATAGTTTCTCCTCGAAAATATTTTAATTACTTTATATAATAGTGGAAATATAATCAAATAAAGTTAAAGTATCATTAAGTCAAATTCATTGAGTTATTATTTTATAAATTAATACATCTAATTTTACACACACAAGATAAAAAAAAGAATTAAGAGTGTATAATTTCGTAACACTTTGATTAGCGGGAGTAATATTGTCTGACTTAACACTTGTTTTACTTGCTGCTGGTAACTCTAGCCGATTTGAGCTAGATGTAAAAAAGCAGTGGCTTAGAATTGACCATCAGCCGCTGTGGAAATTTGTAGCACAAAAGCTTCAAAATACAAATCTTTTTAGTAAAATTATTATTACATCTTCTAGTGATGATATTGAATTTATGAAAAACTATACTGATTACACTTTCGTTGAAGGTTCAGACACAAGACAAAAATCTCTAAAAAATGCCCTTAACGAAGTAGATACGGAGTATGTTTTAGTTAGTGATATAGCTCGTTCTTGTATAAGTGAAGAGTTTTTACAAACAATTATCTCTAAAAAATCTTCTAGCGACTGCATCGTTCCATATTTAAAAGTAACAGACACTATAGTGTATAAAAATGAAACAATAAATAGAGATGAAGTAAAACGCATCCAAACTCCTCAACTCTCACGTACATCAGTTTTAAAAAGTGCTCTTGATACTGACAAGGATTATACTGATGAGAGTAGCGCAATTGTCGCACAAGGTGGAACAAGAGAGTTCATTTTAGGTGACGAAGCTGCTCATAAAATTACTTATATCAGTGACTTAAACAAAATACCTTGTCTTCTTAAACCATCAACAGACACTTTAAGTGGGAATGGATTTGATGTTCATGCTTTTGATGATAAAGGTGAGATGTGGCTTGGCGGTGTAAAAATAGAATCAGACTTTGGTTTTAAAGCACACAGTGATGGTGATGTCGCTATTCATGCTTTAATTGACGCTCTTTTAGGTGCAGCAGGAATGGGTGATATCGGTATGATGTTTCCAGACAGTGACGCTGCGTTTAAGGGGATTGACTCTAAAGAACTTTTAAAAAGAGTTGTTAATAAAATCTATAACTTTGGATTTATTATTGTTAATGTAGATTTAACAATAGCTGCTGAGAAACCAAAAATAGCCAAGTATAAACTTGAAATGAGAAGAGTCTTAGCAGAGATACTCACTATTGATTCAAGTAGAGTAAATGTAAAAGCAACTACTACTGAGAAACTTGGCTTTATCGGTAGAGGTGAAGGTGTTGGCGTTATTGCTAATGCAAATTTGAAATATTTTGATTGGACCAAATAGAAATATAATATAGAAATAAAATTAAGGGTAAGAATGAAGATTTTAATTATAGAGAATGAGATTTATTTAGCACAAAGTATCGCTACAAAACTTGGCGAACTTGGACATATATGTGAGATGTGTACATCTACAAAAGATGCTATAAAGAGTACTAACTACGATGTTGTTCTTCTTTCTACAAATATCAATGGGCAGGACTTTAATCCTGTAATAGAGACATTTAAAAAATCAATCGTTATTTTAATGGTTTCATATATCAGTAATGACACTGTATCAAAACCACTAAGTGCTGGTGCAAAAGATTATATTTTAAAGCCATTTATGATTGAAGAACTTATTAGAAAAATCGATCATTATCAAGATTATGAAAAACTAAAGAAGAGAAATGAAGCGTATGAGAAGTATTTAAATCATACTTTCTCCAGTGTAAGTCAAGATCACGATTATAATAGTGTTGAACTTCCACTGTTTGTATCTTCAAGTTTTCAAAAAAATGCAGATGCTTTTGCATTTGAGTATGCAAGCAGTAAAAACTTACCTATCCATTTTTTAACTCTAAGTGATCCAAAGGCAATGAATGAGATTGCCTCTATTCCTCAAAACTGTATCATCTATGTAATTGACTATCAACTACTTAAAAAGGGTGATAAAAAAGCATTTTGTGAGCTTATGAGTGATAAAAAAGTAATTATTGCAAGTAGTGATAAGATAGAAGATGTTGAGTACCCTGTTTTAGAGATAAAAAGTGAAAACAATGTATTTGACAGAGGGGAGATCCTACCTATTGAAGATTATGTTAAATTTATTGTTCTTAACTATCAAAGCAAATACCCAGATACAGAGTTATCAAAAAAATTAGGTATCTCACGTAAAAGCTTATGGGAAAAACGTAAGAAATATGACATCATCAAGAAAAAATAAAACCCTCTTTATAGATAAAGAGGCAGCTTCTGCTTTAGAGTTACTAAAGAATGGTTTACTTAAACCACTCACAGCGTTAATGACAAAAAAAGAGAAGCAGTCTGTTTTAAAAACTGGCCTTATTGATGGAAAAACATTTCCTCTTCCTTTTATTTTAGCTCCAGCTGGTGAAAAAAACGAAGAAATAATCAAATCACTAGAAGTTGGTGAAGAGATTAGTATCATTTGTGAGAATGAAGAGTTCGCAACTTTGATTGTAGATGAAACTTTTGAAACAGATCCAAGTATTAGAACAAAACATATATATGGAACTGATGATTTGACACACCCTGATGTTAAAACTACATTTAAAAGATTGGGATCTTGGGCTGTAAGTGGTGATTATACTCTTTTAAGTGCCTCTGCAAATCAAAACAGCAAAAATATAGATATGATAAGTCACGCTAAAAATGTTATCAAAGCCAAACATACGACAGCACTTATAATGGCAGCAAATCCACTGCATCGTGCTCATGAGCGTCTTATCAGACAAGCTTTAGATACGACTGACCTTTTAGTCATTTTCCTGCTTAAACCATACAATAGCAAAAACTTAGATTACGAAACGAGAGAAGAGACTTTACGATTTTATATAAATAATTTCTTACCAAAAAATAAAGTCATTATTGTTCCCCTAGAAAATAGTTACGTATTTGCTGGATACAATGAACTAATTGTTAATGCAATCGTAACAAAAAACTATGGTTGTGATAGACTTACAATTAGTAGAGATCACACTGGTCTTGGCATATTTTATGACTCTAACTCAGATAAATCTATTATGGATAAACTTATTGGTATAGATATAGAAGTTAAACTAGAGAGTGAATATGTATACTGTGATGAGTGTACAACACTTGTTAGTAAAAACACTTGTCCTCATGGGCAACACCATCAAGTATCTTACCATGCTGATTCAATTCTTGAGCTTTTAGAGTTAGGGCTTTTACCTCCAACTATACTTATTAGAAAAGAAATATCAGCATTTTTACTCTCTAAAATGTTTCCAAATAGGGTTAAAAACTTAGAAAAGCTTTACTACGATTTACTACCAGTTGAGGGTCTTTTAAAAGAACATACTGAAAAAGATTTTTATCTAGAGTTAATGAAGCTCTACCAAACAACTTCACTTACATAGGAAAATAATGAATAGATTTTTTATAACTGTAGGATACAGTGGTCTTTTTCCAAAAGCACCAGGAACTGCTGGAACTTTGGTTTCACTTCCACTTGGTATGCTAATCCTCATCTACTTTGATGCGTACACACTATTTCTAGCTACTGCACTTATTAGTATTATTGCTATAAAAGAGATAAATAGGTATGAAGAAAAAACAGGCACTCATGATGATAAAAGTATTGTTATCGATGAATTAGCAGGTATGTGGTTCGCCCTAAGTGTAGCCCCTGCTATAACTGTTGGAATGAGTGAGGTCGCTACTCTTAGTAACGGTTTTTTAATCCAATCAATCCTATCTTTTGCGCTCTTTAGATACTTCGACATAGCTAAACCATCTATAATTGGAAGAATAGATAGAGAAACAAAAGGTGGAATCGGTGTAATGGGTGATGATATCGTTGCAGGATTTGCAGCAGGAATAACAAGTTCATTAATCTGGCAGGGTTGGCTACAAATCCAAGCTATTGTGTGATTAAGTCATCACCTTCAGTCTAGCTTATAATACTTAACAACTAGATTCCCGTGTCAAGCACGAGAATGACAGCAATTATACAAATAGTGGGTCACTAACTGGCTCTATTTCTTCAAAATCACTAATGATAGTCTCAAACATTTTCATAGTCTTTTTAGCTTTTGCGATATGAGAATCAAAAATCTCTTTTGATGCAGGGAAAGCTTCACTTAGTTCTGTGTAGATTAAAATACGTCCATTAATATGCTTATCAACTTCTTTAAACGCATCTTCTAAATATTGTTTCTTAGTTGTATGTCTAAATAGAGCTTTAACCATCTTTAGACGCTCTTTAATAGGAATAGACTCATCAATAGCCTCTGCAACTCTTTTTATATCTAGACGTGAGAGATAAACACCGCTAACTGCTGGAGCTAAAAGCTTAGATGTTAAAGCATCAACAAACTGTGGAACCGGTTCATCATCTTCTTTGTCACCCGCATCTGGATTTTGCTCTTTAGTCATTCCATCATCTGACTCTAGTGAACATTTATCTTTTACAAACTTATCAAACTCTGCTCTTAAATCACTTAAATCATGTTGTTCCATACTATTATCCTTAATTTTATTTATCACGATAGCGGAAGTAATTCCGCTACCTACGTTAACACTTGGTTTTCTTCGTCAGAAAGCCCATCGTACTAGTACGATTATTATTTTGTAATTACCATATATGCTCTTGCACATAGTTTATCTATTATATCATCGGAGCTGATATACTCTGCGTTTAACTCATTTGCACGCTGTTTTAAAATTGAAAACTCTTTGTCATTTTTCATATCAAAGTTAAATTTTGGCAGTTTTTCTATCATACCTAAACTTGTCATATTTGAAAAATCTAAAACTGCGTCAAATGATGATAAATCTAAACTCATATCTTTTGCAATTCTATTTATATCTGCATCACTTAAATCTACCTCTTGGGTAAACTCCATCAGCTCTTCAAGATTTTCATTAAAGTAACTAACATTAAAACCACACGATAAAAATGAGAAAGCTTTTGCATGGTGAGAAGTCCCAATTATCGCTACTTTTGATACAAATATATCTTTAAGATGCTCAGTTAAGACTCTAGTGCTAAAAATATCACCACGAAGAGATTCTCCCTCTTTAAAGATGATATCACACATTCCACTGCGTTTAACCATGCTAGATGCTTCATCCAAAATATCTACTACATCCGTTACATACTCATTTGAAATGACTACACCATCTAGCTTAGATTTTTTCATGTTTGAGATTGTAAAGTATAAATCATCTTCTCGAATATTCATCGGAAACATCATAGCATCAGTTTCTTTTTCTTTGAATATTTTATTTACTACTGCACAAAACCTGCTTACTCCAGCATATTCACCTATGTAACCAAAGGCCTTTGAAGAGTTTTTTAGTTCATCTTTATCGTTCATCATGTTGTTTCTTTCTCCCCTGTAATTCCCCAAAGTTCTCTTGCTTCTTCATCTTCTGCTTTACATCTGTAGCAGAGTTTATCACTACTGTTTGTACTAAAAATAACATTACACTCATCACAACGTCTTACTTTAAAAGAGATTAGATTTTGAACTGTTGGTTCAAAAAACTCTTTTATATTGTATGAACTTGAGAGTGTTATTGCATCGGGCTCACACACATCATGACAGATATTACACTTTATACAAAGAAAAGGGTCAAAATCTATCTTAGAGTTTTTAATATCTGAAGTCAATGCTCCAGTTGGACAGACTCTATAACACATCTGACACGCAGTACAAGCTTCTGCATCCATAATCTTTTGAGATGTAAAACTAATCTCAGTTGCATCAACTATATGAAACTCTGAGGGCTTCTCAACTCTTTTTATAGCTGTAAAAAATATCTTTCTTTTCTCAGGTATCACTTTTCTTTTAAGAAGTGCGATGTCTGCTTTTTGTAAAGTATGCTCCACTAACTCATCGCCAGCTTTTACTACCTCTTGCTCAAAACTATTCTTTAGCATTCCAACAGATTTTAAGCTTAATGCACTTAAAAAGCCACGTCTGTCAGTCTCTTTTTCTTGCGGCTCAAAACATACATCTTCAAGTTTTATCTCAGCATCATTTTCCATAGCCTGAAGCAGATACGAAGCTTCTTCGTAATTCTCAAGTATCTGTTTATGGCAAGTTGATGCTATCTCACACTCATCACAATAACCCATGTCAAAGACTATCTCTTTTTTAAGAACTGCCAGAGAGATAATATGCTCAACACTCAAAGCCGAGATACATGGAATATTTTTTCTACAAGATATTAAGTTCTCTTTACTCTCTACAAAATCAAAAAAGAAGTCAGTTGAGTTAAATGTATCTAACCCTAAAGCCTCACTAGGACAAATTCCGTGACACGCTCCACACTCTACACAGGAAGAGAAGTTAATTGCTGGAAGCGGATTGTCTCCAACAACTATCGCATCTGTTGGACAGACTACTTCACACTTGTTACATTCACTCTCAACACTTAAGGAACGAACGCAAGAGCCTGCGTTTAAATGTAGCATTGACTACGCTATCTCTTTTGTTAAGTATTCATTATCACTTAAAATAAACTCTAAAGTCATTTCAGCTCCATCATAATACAGGGGAGTTCTTGCTTCATACTTCATATTTATAAGGTACATTGGAGCCCATTGAAGTAGATGTTTATTTAGGAATTCATGTTGAACTCTCTGAAGCTCTGCTACTGCTCTTTCATCTTTTTTTTGGGCAGCTTGCATCTCTGCATCTACAAGATGGTGCATAAACTCTAATTCTATTCCAATATGATCAGAAGAAACAGTTCTTGCCGCTTCATAATCAACCATAAAATCATAAGCACTGTAGATATCAGTAACAGGATTTGCTCCACCTGTCTCTATCATCTGGTCATCTCTTGTATAAAAAGTCTCATATGGGATTAAGTGAAGAATAGAGAGGTTAACAAAGTCCGGATTTATATACTCATCTAGAAGTTTACTCTCCTCAACCTCTATAAGTGGCTTCCACTCTTTAAGAGTTGGAAAAAAGTCTAAAATATTTTCATCTTCTTTTATCATTTTAAGAGTTTTTACATCTAACTCTTGAAGTAATATACGAGATAAAAGTCCATATATATTTGCTCTTGCTTGTCTGTTTTGCATGCTAAAATTCTTTATATTAGTTTTTAAAGTGATGATTTTATCACAAAATACTGAAACCTATATTATAAGTAAAAGTAAACAAGTAAAACTAATCTTTTTGCATCTCTTCGTTATAAATTGACATAGATGGAAATGCAAACTCTAGTGAATTTTTCTCAAAAATTTCCATGATTTTATGCATAACATCTTCTTTAGTCTCTAGCCATTCATCCCACTTTACTGATTTAGTAAAACAGTAGACTAATATATTCATACTAGAGTCTCCAAACTCATCAAGATAGACAAGCAGTGTTTTTTTAACACCTTGAAGATCATCTTTTGAAACTAATCTAGTACCTTTTGAACGGCGATGCTCATACTTAGTATTTACAGTTGCTATACTTGGATGTTTATCTAACATCTCTCGTATCTCTGCAATGGCATTTTTTATATCTTGTGATTTAGAGTTATATTTAACACCTAGTTTCATCTTAATCCTACGACCAAGAATTCTTCTATCCCAGTTTTGTACATCTTTAGAAGCAAATGTACCGTTAGGAATCGCAATGAGCGCATTATCAAAGGTTCTTATTGTTGTTACTCTAAGACCTATCTCAACAACAACTCCCTCCTTTCCATCTACAACTATCCAATCACCCTGAGAAAAGACATCACTAAAGAGTATAGAGAGTGTTCCAAAGAAATTCGATATAGTGTCTCTTGCAGCAAAGGCAACTGCAAAACCACCAATTCCGAGACCAGAGAGCACTGCAGTAAGATTTACTCCAGCAAAATATAAAATTATAAGTAGGCCCATAACTAAAATAATAAAATTTACTATTTTAATACCTACATTTATGAGTTCATTTTTTACCTGTTTTTGACCGGTACCTATCTCTGAAAGTTTTATACTTGCAACTGTATTTACAACTTTATAAATTATTAGCACAAAGAAAAAACCATAAATCATATTAAAAACTCTTGAAATAACTTCTACATTACTAAAGTCATTATACACATAAATCGCCATATTTATATTTATGATGATAATTATAATTTCTATAGATTTTCGTAACTTTTCTAAGATTTGATGTGAATATTTTTTTAAGAGATCAATCTTTAATAGATAAGATTCAAGAGCGACATAAACAAATTTTCTAAAACTGTAAATAAGAACAAAAAGAAAGGTAATAAAAAATATTTTTATGACACTTAAACCATATAACTCTAAGATCGGATTTACTGCTTGAACAACTGCTAAAGAGTTTATATATATAACAACATGAATAAGATGATATCTGCTATATTTATTAAGTCTGTACATCCTTTTTTCAAGTTTATATATATTGTTAACCATATCAATGTTTATCTCTTTAAGTGCATAAAATTCTCTGATATTTTTCTTGGCTTGCAGAAGTGTCTTTGAATTTGATTCAATATTAAGCTTATCTAAATAATTAACATTAGAAATTTTTTGAACTTCTAATTGGTTTTGAGTTATATAATTGTTTAAAGCCTCTTCAAACGACTCTCTATCAGGCAAATCTAAAGCAAGTAAAATATGTTTAATAAGTATATTTTGGGAGCGTACAAGAGTATATGACTTGACTTTCACCTCATCTCTTAAAACAGCGTAGGTATTTCCGGCTCTTTTATTTATAGAGATAATTTTTTTAAGAGAAAAAATCTCTGAACTAAAAAGATTTAAATTTTGTATATAACTACTTTTATTTGCCATCAGTTCATCAAGAGCCATATCGTAATTTAGCTCTTGCTCAGAAACTATCTCTTTTATAGCTTCTTGAGTTATGTTCTTATCGTCCATTTGATAAGCCAGCAGCA
>JAGGWO010000248.1 GCA_021157485.1 Sulfurimonas sp.
AAGATAAAAAGACTGGCAAAGTAAGTTCTTTTAGATTTTTTGGTAATAAATTTAAAATTATTCCAAATGAAGATGAGGTTTCACAGAAGTTGGCGTTTGTGGCTTTGGCTTGTGGACTTGGGGAGAAAAATAGTTTTGGTGGAGGTTTCTGTTTATGGAATTGATGGTTAAAAAATATCAACCTAAAGATATGATTTTCAATAATGGTATGGTTAATCTCTATCGTTTTTTAGAAGATAAAGGCTTGGATATTGAAATAGAGTTTAATAGTTCTTCTTTGCTATTAAGTATGGATGAACAAAAATCTGAAGAGATTTATTTTCAGATTTTAGAAGGGTTTTTTAAACAATATAAAATTGTACATCAGACCAAAAATGATAGATGGTACTTTGATGAGAAGAAACAAGATTTTATTTTAGATAAAAAGTTTGATACTGTGGGCGGTCAAAAAAATGATTTAAGAAATGGTGTCTATCTTTATAAAAAAATATCTGAATTTGGACTGGAACGAGAGTATGTAGAGGGATTGTATCTTAATTTTTGTGAAAAATATAATCAAAAAGTAGAGCAAAATAGTAATGGAACTTTAAAAGTCCCTAATAAAAATAATGAAGTGATTGTAGCTATTACACTGGATGTTGCAATAGAAAGATTTACACAATATTTTGTCAATAGTGATACACTTAAACGAGATTCAAAAATACACTCTTTTGAAGATGGTCAAGGCTATTTTCAAGATATGGTTAGACAACCAAAAAATTATAAAATAGATAAATGGGATGCTTTGATTTATTGGTTTGGAGGACGGGTTCAAAGGTTCTATAATCGTGACTATTTTATCTATCCAAACAGCTCTAATTTGAACGCATTAGAAAAGTTTAAAGAGTTTTTGAATATTGATGATGAACGTATAGTCTTTAGAGATGATAAAGAGAAACTAATAAGTACTACTTCAAATATTGATTTTTATAAAAAACTTGAACGAGATAATATTTATAATAAATACTTTTACATCTCAAATTCTGAAGCAGAATTTGAAGTTAAATTTTTTATGTATCTATTCTCAATTATTTATCATATAGAAGAGCAGTATGAAAAAGCAAATAGACGACGAAAAGCTACAAAAAAAGAGATTTATGATGCTTTGCAACAGATTACTTTTGTTGTTTACACAGATGATGGAACATTTAAGACTTCATTTAATGAATATACGAAAGCTTATCAGTTAATTAAGTTTTTTGAGCTTTTAAAAGAGAGTGAACTGTTTGACTATTTAGCCAATATATTGGTTACATTTTCTATGTCACAAGGTAGCAAAGAGGTTAATTTAAATCTACAAAAGTGGTGTCAAAATATACTTAGCTTTTCAAATTTGAGAAAAGTCTATTATTTGACAAGTTTTAATATTTTAAAAAATGATTCAAAGTCATTTGGTAAGAAGCTTTTTGAGTTTGAAAAACTCTATTTAAAAAATATATTAGGAGAAAAAGATATGAACATTCATGAACAGTCAAAAAAATTAGGCGATGGTATAGGGCATTATTGTGCAGAGCTTGGAGATAAAGATTTACTCTTTAAACTTAGAAATGTCAAGAATTATAAGCAGTTGATAGGGTATTTTAAAGATTTGAAATTCTCTATATTGAAAAATGAGGGAAAAGCAAAGTTTTCAAAAGAGTTCAATGAGTCATTGAGTGAGACACTTGAAGATATAGAGCCTAATTGGGAGATAATTCGTGATTATATTGCTATTTATGCGATAGACAAATATAGAGCTGTGGCGTATGCCAAATCAAATAAAGGAGATAAATAATGTTTTTAAATATAGCGTATATCACAAAAGTAAATGTGGCTTCACTCAACGGTGGAGAGGGAACAGGTGGCAATGTAACGGTAATGAAAAAGATAGCCAATGCAAAAGGCGATGAGTTTGCTTATGTATCTGGTCAGGCACTTAGACGATATATGAAAGAGACACTGTTGCAATTAGGAGCAAGAATTACAGAGGTTGATGAGAAGGGAGAACCTACTTTTAGAATTGATGATGCAGGTAAAACTGTTGATTTGAATAATCTAACAAATTGGAATACTCATAAAGAGACAGCTTTTAAAAAGTTTGTTGATTTAGATTTGTTTGGTTATATGTTTCCTAAAGCTACTAGAAGATGGTCTCCTGTAAAAGTTACTCCTCTTATCTCTATTTTACCGTATAAAGGGGAGTATGACTACTTAACTAGAAAACAAAAGCCTAAAAAAGAGGGAGAGAAGAGTGGAAACATTGTTCAAGTAGAGATTGATACGATGAACTTTATGAGAGGAAACATTATGGTTAATACTGCTCATATAGGTAATGAAGTAGATGAGTACTCTTATGAAATCTCAGAGATTTTAAATGAAGAGGAGAGGGTAGCGAGGTTAAATATCTTCTTAGATGCAATCAAAAACTTTAACGGTGGAGCAAAACAAGCTCGAAACCTCGAAGATATTTCTCCAAAATTTGTAATTATTGCAGAGCAGAAAACAGGAAATCCATTTTTATTAAATTCGCTTGATGTTGATAATGAGGGTAATATTAATATAGAAAATATTAAAGAGGCTATTGAAGATAATAGTGTTGAGCGTTTGACCATTGGAATCTCAAAAGGCATATTTAATAACGAAGATGAGATTAAGTCAACTTTTGAGAATGTAACAACTGTAAACAAGGCGATAGAGCAATATAAAGATATGTTAAAGAGTAAGTAATGAGAGTGATACGATTTGGGGTAGAGGGCTTGATGAACTCCTTTAGAATCCCTTTTTTTAGAACTTATCATAAATCATTTTTAGCACCACCTAAAACAACGGTTATTGGGATGCTTTGTAATATTTCATTAAAATCTCAAAAGGAATTTTTTGAGATTTTAGAGAGTGAGATGATTGAACTCTCTGTGGTTATTAACAGTATAGAGGGTAGAGGAAAAGACTTGTGGTCTTATAAAACCATAGATAAAAAGAACAGAGGGAAAAGCGTTATCAGAAGAGATAAACTTTTTATCCCTAACTATACGATTTATCTTAAAATAGAAGATGAAGCACTCTATCAAGAGATTTTGGAGAATTTGAAAAAACCAAAAAATATACCCTCACTGGGTTTAGATGACGAGTTGATTATTATTTGTGATGTAGAAGAGATAGAGTTAGTCAACAATGAGAGTGGTAGAATTGATTCGCTGTTTTTAGATAAAGGCATAGAGTATAAAGCTTTTGTTAAAGAGCTAAGTTGTGCCATAGAGTTGCCAATGTCAAATGTTACAGCTACAAAGTTTAGAGGCTTTGATAAAAAAGAGAAACGAATCTCACGAGAGGTAACAGAGGAGTTTAGACAAGTTGAGTTTATTAATTGTGAAGTTGAGTTTGAAAAGGAAGTTAAGAGTTTTATAGATAGTGAACTGGGTCATCGATTGGTACTCTATTAATGGAACTACTTGCTAAAAAAATAGAGAAAGATGGTCAAGTAGTTACCACACAAAATTTACAGCTTCATACAGCTTGGGTTATAGAAGAGGCGTTAAAGCTTATAGATGAAAGTTCTTTATATAAAGTCTCTAAAATTAGTGGTTTTGAAAAGAGTAAGATTAGAGATTTAATCTTTTTTTCTGCTTATTTTCACGATATGGGAAAAGCTACCAAAGAGTTTCAGTCGACCATACGAAATGGTACAAAATCTTTTCACTCTTTGTATTCAGCTAGTGTTTTAGAAAGTATAACTAATTTTGAATTTATAGAGTGGGAGGGAGATAAAGAAAAGTATATAAATCTTCTTTTAATTGTGGCTTTAACCCACCATACGCTATTACCTTATGGCGTCAGAGATGTAGAGTTTAATTTTTTAGATGAAGCAGAAGTGTTTTTTTATGGTTATAAGAAGAGCTATGAAAAATATATGAAAAAAAATTGTAATTATGAATTCAAATTTGAAATTTTTGATGATATAGGTTTTGAATTAGGAAATATTGATACAGAGTTAGAAGCCATAAAAGAGAATGGTAAGTTAAGAATATTATACGCCTATGTATCAGGAATTCTAAATCTAGCTGATTGGTTATCTAGTGCAAGATTTTCAGGTACAACTACACCCATTACATTTCAAACTCAACCCTCAAAAGAGGAGTTTATGAAACATCTATCTTTTGACACCTTGCGAGAGTTTCAAGAAAAGCTATCTACCGATTCAAAAAGTGTTTTGGTTGAGATTCCTACAGGAGAGGGAAAGACAGAAGGCTCATTACTTTGGGCGATTAATAATCTCTATAATAAACACTCTAAAGTTATCTATACCTTACCAACTCAAACCACTTCAAATAAACTTTATGAGAGAGTGCAGAGTTTTTTTGATAAAGAGGAGTGTGGTTTGATTCACTCATCTGCTAAAATTTATCTTGAAAAAAAGTATGAAGAAGAGAAAGGGCTTGTTGATGATGTCTTTAAAAGTGATTTTTTACTGAGTAAGAGTTTTAATAAACCCGTAACCGTATCTACTATTGACTCTTTGCTCAAATACTTTATCAATATCGGACGATTTAATATAGCTACAAAAAACTTTTTAAATTCGGTTGTAATTATAGATGAAGTTCACGCTTATGATTTGAAATTGATGGGGTTTCTAAAACGATTTTTTGAGCTTTGTGATGAGATGGATGTGAGGGTTTGCTTAATGAGTGCGTCGATACCCAACAAGATCAAAGAGCTTTTGGGGGTAGAAAATTATCCTATTATTACTCAAAAAAAGCTGTTTAAGAAAAAAGCAAATGAAATTTTGAAGCAAGATGGATTTCTTGATGATGATCTAGATTTTGTAGTAAGCCAATTTAAAGCAAATAAAAATGTTTTGATTATTAGAAATACCGTTAAAAATGCAACACAAACCAATAAAAAACTACAAGATTTAGGAGTAGTTCAAGAAAATATTATCCTCTATCATTCTACTTTTAAAAAGCGTGACCGAACTCAAAAAGAGGATTTGATATTTAAAAAGCTAAAAGCAGATAAACCTTTTATCTTGGTAGCTACACAAATAGTAGAGGTCTCTTTAGATATAGATTTTGATGTAATGTTTACTGATAATGCTCCTATTGATTCCCTTATTCAAAGATTTGGACGGGTTAATCGTAAAAAATCTATAGAGAATAAGGGAAAAATATATATCTATCAAGTTAAAAATATTTTGCCGTATAGAGATACAATTTTAGATTTGACATTTGAGACCATAGAAGATGGTTATTTTGAATTGGGAGAGTATGTCAAATGGCTCAATATTGTTTATGATAAACTGTTTGAGAGTGATATAACCGTTAACAATGAGATCACAAGGCTTTTTGAAGAAGGATATAATAAGTATGATGAGACACTTAAAAAGCTTGATGGTATTAAAAAATCTGCTGATAATTATGATTTGAGAGATATAGAACAGTCCAAAAATGATTATCTACTTTATGATGATTTTATGAATGAAGATATAGAACCTAAAGATTATTATGAGTATACGATTGCTTTACCTTATTATTTAGAGAAAAAAAATCTTCATCATTTGCCAAGTGAGGTAGAGGAGAGACTTTTTTATAAGGTACTCAAACTCGACTATAGTTTTGAGGAGGGGATTAAATTAGATGATCTAAAGACAAGTAAAGGATTTGATTTTTATTGAAATTATGACAATTTGACACATTTTCAAATCACAAACTCTTTTTCAGATAAACTAAATTACAGCAACTAAAAAGGTAAACAATGGATAAAAAACTCATAACAACACTGCAAAATGATTTTAATATGATATCAAATATTTTAGAGGGTACAGAGGTAGAGTTTTGGTATGCACGAGAGTTGCAGGGTATGCTTGGGTATCAAAGTTGGGATAAGTTTACCAATGTCATAGAGAAAGCAAAAGTGGCTTGTGAAAATTCCAAAATAAACGTATCTGACCATTTTCGCCATGTAGGAAAAATGGTCACTATAGGTTCCGGAGCAACAAGAGAAATCAAAGATATCGTATTGACACGATATGCCTGTTACTTAGTTGCTCAAAATGGAGACAGCAAGAAAGAGCAGATAGCTTTTGCACAGACTTATTTTGCTATGCAGACTAGAAAACAAGAGCTGTTAGAACAGAGAATGGAGCTAGAAGATAGACTTAAAGCGAGAGCCAAGCTAAAGGAGTCAGAAACAGAACTTTCAAAAAATATCTATGAAAGAGGAGTAGACAATAGCGGCTTTGCCAGAATCCGTTCAAAAGGTGATATGGCACTATTTGGTGGCTATAGTACTTCTGATATGAAAGAAAAACTATCTGTGTCTACCCATCGACCCTTGGCAGATTTTTTACCTACTGTAACCATAACAGCTAAAAATCTTGCAACAGAGATAACCAATCACAATGTCAAAAAAGATAATCTTTATGGAGAAAGATCTATAACCAGCGAACATATACAAAACAATGAAAGCATCAGAAGCTTATTAACAGACAGAGGCATAAAACCCGAAGAACTTCCAGTCGCTGAGGACTTGAAAAAGTTAGAAAGAAAAGTTAAATCTGATGAGAAGAAGCTTATTAAGAAAAGTACATTGCCAAAAAGTAATTAAGTATGACAAATAGCATAACAGGAACATTGATTTCATATTATTTTATCTGTAAAACAAAACTTTGGCTTCATGCCAACCGCATCAATCTGGAAGACAACTCTGAAGATGTACGCATAGGTAAGATTCTCCATGAGATAAGTGAAGAGAAAAATAAAAAGAGTGAAATCTGTATAGACAATGTCAAAATAGACAAGCTGACAAAAGAGTACCTAGTCGAGATAAAAAAGTCTGACTCTGACCCGGAAGCTGTGAAGTGGCAAGTGTTTTTGTATCTGTATAAGCTCAAGCAAAAAGGTGTGATCAAAAAAGGAAAGATAGAGTTCATAGAGAAGAAGAGACAGAGTAAAAAGATTCACTATGTAGAGCTTGACAAGGTGAATGAAAAAGAACTTTTAGAGGTTTTGGTTCAAATAGAAAATTTGATCGATCAAGAGCATCCACCTGAGCCCATTTTTGAAAATAAGTGTAAAAAATGTGCCTATTATGAATATTGTTTTATTTAGGAGATGAGTCATGGCAAAAGAACACACAAGATATATATTTAGCATGGGTGAGTTAAAACGAAAAGATAACTCAATAGCTTTTAGGAACAGCAAGGGCAGTTTTTATCTTCCCATAGAGGACACTAAAGAACTCTATTGTATGAATGAGGTGAGTTTCAATACCAAGTTTTTAGATTTCATAGCTAAAGCAGGGATCTGTGTTCACTTTTTTAACTACCACAACAACTATACAGGAAGTTTTTACCCTAAAGAACAGCTAATCAGTGGAGATCTGACCATACGCCAATCACAAGCTTACATTGATAAGCGGCTTATTATTGCCAGAGCGATAGTGCAGGGAATAGCTGATAATGTGCATGAGGTTTTATATCATTACTATCGGCACGGGAAAAAGGAGCTAAAGCTACTTCTTGACTGGCTAAAGAAAGATGTAAAAGAGTTTTTAGATAAAGAACCGGATGTCAAACAAATTTTCTACATAGAAGGACAGATATGGCATAGGTTTTATGATAGTTTTCAGTATTTTTTACCTAAAGACTTCATTATGAACAAACGGGTTAAGCGACCACCGGACAATCCTATAAATGCACTGGTGAGTTTTGGTAATACCTTACTCTATACTAAAACTATATCAGCGATCTACCATACACATCTCAATCAATCTATCAGTTTTTTACACTCGCCAAGAGAGGGAAGGTTTTCATTGAGTCTGGATTTGTGTGAAGTCTTTAAGCCGATCATTGTTTTTAGAACTATCTTTGACCTTGTAAATAAAAAGCAATTACAAGTAGGTAAACATTTTGATAAAGATCTGAATTATGCATTGCTCAATGAAACTGGTAAAAAAGTTTTTATAGAAGCATTTGAGAACCGTATTAATG
>JAGGWO010000097.1 GCA_021157485.1 Sulfurimonas sp.
TGATACGAACACGAGTGAAGTCTCTTCTGAAACCACGTTTAACTTTACTATCTTTACGACGACGTTTTTTGAAAATTACAACTTTTCTATCACGGCCTTCTCTGATAACTTCAGCAGTTACAACAGCACCTTCAACAAAAGGAGCTCCCATTTTAAGTTCACCAGCATTAACTGCTAGAACTTCTTTAATTTCTACAACGGTACCAGCATCAAGTGACATTTTGTCTAGTGATAATTCATCACCCTCTTGAACTTTATACTGTTTACCACCATTTTTAATAATTGCGTACATAATATTCCTTAAATCTTAAACTAGTAGACTACAGTTCTACTAAAAAGTGCGCAATTTTACCCAAATTAGCTTTAAGGAAAGTTTAATCAGTCAACTAATGCAACTGCATCTATCTCAACTAGTGCATTTTTGGGCAATGTTTTTACGGCTACTGTTGCTCGAGCCGGCTTATGAGAGCCAAAAGCTTCTTCATAAATCTCATTAATTATCACAAAATCATCCATTGAATCTATGAATATTGTAGTTTTTACAACTTGATTCATTGAGCTTCCTGCTTCTTCTAAAACAGCTTTAAGATTTTTTAGCACTTGCTTGGTTTGAATAACTACGTCTGATTCAAGCATTACACCCTCTGGCGTCAGTGCAATCTGTCCTGAAGTGTAAACCATACCATTAGCAACAACTGCTTGAGAGTATGGACCTATTGCAGATGGAGCCTTGTCTGTTTGTACAAATTTCATATTTAGTTCCTATTTACGATTTTTACTAATGTATCGCTCTTTGGCATTATCCATAAATGAATTAAACATTTCTACATCTCTATAGCCAAGAGTATCATATAAAATATCTCCTTTTTGATCTAAGAAGTAATGTCTAGGTACTGGAGAAGTTTTAAACTTACCAGGTATTTTATGCTGGTCACGTGAGAGGTGAAGAGTTATATACTCCTCTTCGAGTCTATCTTCTATATCCATATCAAGTAGTGTTGTCTGCTCAAATTTTCTACACCATCTACAACTATCAGAAGTAATTAACACATAAACAAATTTATTCTCTTTTTTAGCTTGAATCAGTGCTTTTTCATAATCGCTTGACCAACCTAAATCTGAACTAAATAGTAATGTAGTAAACAATATAATTGAAACTAGATATTTCACACCTTCCCCTTATTTCCATATATCTATTAAAGTTTTAAAAACTTTATGTAAATCTTGAATCTCTTTAACAGTTGTTCTTTCATTAATAGAGTGAATAGTGTCATTTTTAACACCAAACTCTATAACATTGATACCAAACTGTGCTATAAATCTCGCATCTGATGTTCCACCGGCAGTTGAGTGTTTAGGTTTTATACCTGTAACTTTTTCTATTGCATTATCTATAGTTTTTACAACTTTTGAACAGGGATCAGTTTGAAAAGGATAAGAACCTTGCGTTAAACGCAACTCATAATCTATATCCCCAAGATGAGAAGCTACAAACTCTGTAACCTCCTTTTGAGTTGTTAAAGTAGTGTTTCTTACATTAAACATCATCTTTAACTCATTAGGTGTTACATTTGTCACTTGCATACCAGAACGAATATCTGTAACTACAAATTTACTTGGAGAAAAGAACTCATCACCATTATCTATGTCTATTCCTGCCATCGAGCCTAATACTTTTGAGAGTTGATGAATAGGATTTATCGCCTTTTCTGGATAAGCAGCGTGACCTTGCTTACCTTTAATAGTAAGATACCCATTTATAGAACCACGTCGCCCTACTTTTATAGCATCACCAAAATTATCTTCACATGTTGGCTCTGCAACAACTACAGAATCAGGAAGCATATTGTTCTCTTTTAAATACTCTAAGACCTTTATAGTCCCATAAGTCGCTTCACCCTCTTCATCTGAAGTAAGTAAAAGTGAAAGTGTTCCATTAAACGCAGTAGTTTCTTTTAGAGCTTGAGTAAACGCAGCAACTCCACTTTTCATATCTTGAGTACCACGCCCATATATAAAGCCATCTTTCTCCACGGCTTCATAAGGGTCATGTTCCCAACCTTCTCCGGCAGGAACAACATCTACATGTCCTGCAAAACAGAGATGATCTCCTTCTCCAAACTTTTTATAAATAAAAAGATTTTTAACATCTTCTACGTCAATACGTATAGCTTCAAAATCTGATAGATAATTTTGGATAAAGTCTAAAAGTCCTCCATCATTTGGAGTTTCACTTTTTGATTTTATGAAAAATTTAAAAAGTTCTATAAGCTCCACGTTCTATTTTCCTGGGTTATCATAAAAAATATATGGAGTTGCATAATCACTTATTTCAAAATAAAGTTTTTTCTCGCCATTATCAACTTTATAATTTTGATTCAGATCCAAATATCCATAGCCGTATCTGTAAGTTCTTGGATTTGAACCCTGAGTAGCTTCTGCAGTAGAGAGCTTATCTATCTTGATAAATCTTTTTACAAGTTTTTCACCCATGTAAATATCAAGGACACCATCAGTACCAGTCCAGTTTTGAATACTACGACCCAACTTATTTTGTGTCTCTTGTGTACATGCACTAAACATTAACGCTACTGCTAAACCTGTTATAACTATTATTTTATTCATAAACTATCTCCTAACCAAATTTGAGTTTTCTTAAAGCTGCTTCCTCGTCATCTTGACGCATCAAAGATTCACCTACAAGAAACGCATCAACACCAGCTTTACTTAAATCTTCTAACTGACCATGCTCATAAATTCCACTCTCTGCAACGATAATCTTACCATTAGGAATCAGAGGAATCAAGTCATAGGATAAATTCATATTCATCTCGAAAGTTTGAAGATTTCTATGATTTATCCCTATAATATCACTACCTGCATAGATGGCTTTTACTAAGTCAGATTTATCATGAACCTCAACTAGAGCTTCCATACCTAAGTGTCTTGTATATCCAAGTAACTCTTTTAACTCTTTTTTACTAAGGGCCGCTGCAATAAGTAAGATAAAATCAGCACCATGAACTAAAGCTTCTAAGATTTGGTATTTTGAAACAATAAAATCTTTTCTAAGAAGTGGAATGCCAACATATCTTCTAATACCACTTAAGTAATCAAGTGAGCCTTGAAAAAAGTGAGGCTCTGTTAAGATAGAGATTGCACTAGCACCACCTCTTTCGTATGCTTGAGCAATAGTTAGAGGATCAAAATCTTCTCTGATTACACCTTTAGATGGTGAGGCTTTTTTTACTTCAGAGATAATTCTATATGGATCTTCCTCTGTCGCTTGAAGGTATGGAAACACATCTCTTGGTTGTCTTGCATTGTAAGCAAGTGAACGACCTAACCAATCAAGAGAGAACTCTTTCTCGCGTTTTACTAAATCTTCTTTTGTTTTTTTTATAATATCATCTAAAATCATCTCTATGAGTTACCTTATTTTATTTTTTTGCTTTTGTATTTTTTATACATCTATCTATGATTCTAACGTGCTTTTTAACTTCAGGATCATCTCCACCCTCTAAAGTCACAACTCTATTCATAATTTCTTTAGCTTTTTTACATTTTCCAAGTTTATAGTATCCCCACGCAAGAGAATCCAGATAGAAAGATGAGTTTGGCTGAGCAAGCAAAACTTTCTCAATATATTTCATACCCTCTTTAACATCTATATTATGATCAATTAAAACATATCCCAAGTAGTTTAAATATAGAGGATTACTATCTACTTTAACAACTTGTTGAAGTTTATCAACTACCCTTTGAAGAAGTTTTTTATCATTATTATCATTAGCGCTTTCATATTCATAGATAGCACTTTGACCTAGGTAATTCATATCACCTGTATTGGCATAGAGTTTATCTGCTAAAAGATATGCTTTATGATAGTTTCTTGTAAACGAGTAAAGTTCAAATAGAGCTTTATCATCACTTTTTGAATCTTCTAAGAAGTCCATCAACTTTAGATAATCTTTTTTGTAACTATAAATTTGAATGATTTTATCAGCTATCTTCTTGCTCTTGTCTACTGAGTAGAGTCTCAAGTATACTTCAAGAAGTCCATCTACATTATTTTCATTAGAATAAAAACCTATAAGTCTGTTACATATAAGCTTTGAACAACCATGAACTCTTGTATGTGTTTCCAACTGAGCAATCGCATCTTTTGTTCTTTGTAAATTTACATATAAAACTATAGCCATCTTATCTAGGATTTTTTCATTATAATCTTTTATATAGGCACTTTCTAAGTACTTCAGCGCAGTATCATACTCTTGTCTTTTAATATAAACATCACTCACTAATAGATAATCATTTACTGCGTTTGACTTCTCAACAAGCTGTGTTGCTAAAACTTTAGCCTCTTCTAATTTATGTAGTTCAAGAAGAGCGACTACTTTAACACGTATGAGAACATAATCATCAAAAGAGCCATCAGTTCTCTTATCTATAATTTTTATAACTTCTTCATACTCTTTAGCAAGAAGATCATTTTGAAGTGAGCGATAAAGGTACTCTTTTTTTTCTGATTTTTCATAAAGTGTATTAAATATAGAAGATGCAGATTTATACTCATGCACCTGCTCAGCACGCAGAGCAAAAAGTATATATGCATCTTCTTCTTCAAAAGCTTTTTCATTTGGCTTAAGAGTGTTAATATCTGGACTTGTTCCTGCACATGAAACAAGAAAGAGTGACAATAGTACCAATAGTATACTTACAAAACTTCTACTCATCTATAATCCCTGGACACTCTTGTTTTAGCTCATCAACTCTTGTTTTATAATAGTCCCAAAATGGAAATGTTTTACATTGAGATGGTCTTGCATTGTATATTTTACAGCCATTACTCTCTCTATCATAAAAGACGCACTCATAAGAGTCATTATATTTAAACTCTTTTATAGAGTACTTATACCCTTTTTTAAAAAGGTATTTTACCCTTAATTCATTAATATCTATATTTAAAACTTCAGCTATTGCTTTTATCTCATCTCTAGTTACATATATGTAACCACTCTCACCTGTACAGCAACGACCTTCACACGTCGCACAAGCGGATGAATCAAAAGAGTAAGGGTAAGACTCTTTTCTTATTATATTTGACATTTAATACTCTGTGTTTGTGCTTTTTTATATATTTCTTTTGCCTTTTGTGATGGTTCACTTCCTTCAAAACTTATAAAGGGAGGCCATACTTTCATCATTGATTTTGAGCCATTTCTTGCATGAATCATTACAAGTGAGGCAGTTCTGTCAACTTTAGAGTGAATAAACTGTACGTCAACAACTCTCATCTTTACTTTTTCTAATTCCCCACAGATAAGTCCAAACGCAGTCGGATCATAACAAAATATAAAATGAGAGTGTGGCTTTAACAGACGTGAGACCTTTTTAAAAAAGTCTGCTAAAGGCAGATTTACATTGTATCTTGCATTTCGCAGCATCTCATCTTCACTCTTTTGTACCCCCTCTGGATAAAACGGAGGATTTGAGATTATGTAGTCATACTTGACACTCTCATCAAGCTCTACAAAATCACCTTCATTCATCTTGTACTCTATCTTATTTACTCTTGCGTTTGTAGTTGCGTAGTGAACAAAAGCCTCTTGTTTCTCTACTGCTTCAAGTTCTACCTTTGTATTGCCACGTGCAACTAAAAGCCCTACAACTCCACAACCAGCACCAACATCAAGAACTCTCCCTTTAGGCTTAAAAGAGTCTATAAAGTCATAAAGAAACAGGGAATCACTGTTGTAACAATAACCAGATTCCGGCTGATAAAGAAGCATATAAAGCACCTTGTAATATAATGATGCAATTATATCTCAAAGGCATTAAATGATTATTATTCCAGCTAGATTAGCATCAACAAGATTTCCACAAAAAGTTATAACAGACATCGGTGGTTTACCTATGGTTGTTAGAACTGCAAAAGCGGTTGAACATTTAGATAGAGTTGTTGTGGCGGCGGATGATGAAAAAATCATAGCAATTTGTAAAGAGTATGGAGTTGAAGCTATGCTAACTTCTACAACACACAAAAGTGGAACAGATAGAATCCATGAGTGTGCAACTATTTTAAATCTTGATGATGATGAGATAATCATCAACGTTCAAGCTGATGAGCCTTTTATTGAACCTGAAGTTGTTCAAGCACTAATGGGTAGATTAAAAGAACTCCAAAGTGACAGTGAGCCATTTATAATGGGAAGTTGTTACAACGCAATAAACGCAGAGGCAGCAGAGGACCCAAATCTTGTAAAAGTTGTTTTAGACTCAGATAACAACGCAATCTACTTCTCACGTTCACTTATTCCATACAACAGAAGTGGAAGAGCCAACTATTTTGGACATATCGGTATTTACGGATTTTCTAAAAAGAGCTTAAAAGAGTTCTGTAACTTAGATGATGCACCGATAGAAGATATTGAAGGGTTAGAGCAACTACGTGCCATTCACCATCAAAAGAAAATTACAATGCTGAAGGTTGCTAGTACAGGTTTTGGAATTGACACGAAGGAAGATTTAGAGAGAGCTATAGAAATTTTTCTATAGCTTAGAGAGCATAGATTAACTAGCTAAATTACTAATCGGGTTGTTCTGATTCTCTTGATAAGTTGCGTAAGCTTCAACTGCGTTATTCTGCTTTTGGACATCTCTTAGTGACTCTATTATACTTGCTGTACTATCATTTCCGAGTTCAACTTTACTATCCGTTGCAACTGCAAGATAAATCTCTACTTGAGACTGTTTCGATTTATGTGCTAAATAATCTGTAGCAGTAGCACGCATAGCATTTTTTTCATCTTGAGCTATCTCTTCTTTTTCTGCTGCATTATCTGCTTGTGTATTTGCAACATTATTTTGACCTTGGGGTGTTAAGACTACCTCACCTTCATTACGGATAAGATTTCCATTACTTGCCTCATATATCTCAGCATTATTGAAAGTTGGTTCTTTTGGTGGTTCAACAGGATTAGTTACATGTTTTTGTTGTGCATTTAGCATCTGATAATTATTTGTATTACTTGTTATTTGCATAATTGAATCCTTTTACTGTTTAACCATTATAGCATATTAAGATTTTTTATCTTCGACTAAAACTTTATAGATATAAAAAAGTTTCAAAAGGTATATCTCAATAGTCTCTTTACTTAGTGCTTCTTCCACACTAAACTCAGCAATAACTCTACCATCAAGTAAATCTACCAAACGAACTTGAAGCTCACATAACTCTTCATCTAAGATAGGAAAGACTGGAAGTATAGGAATTCCTACCTCTTTTGAAATATCGTCTCTATGTTTGGCAAATCTTGGTAAAAAATATTCATCATCAGAGTGAATAAGCTCATCTATCTTTTTTCCAACTGTCATCTTAAGTTGGTTTATAGGAAGTATTCCACTAAAGAGTATAGTTATTGGAAATTCACTAAGACTTTTAACCCCTTTCACCCCAAAAGTTGCGTTTTGCTTATCATCTGAAATATCATGTATATAATCTACAAACTTTTTTATATCTTCAAAAGAGTTACCATCATCTTCATAGCTTACTATTACACTTAGTGCTTGAGAGATTTTGTATTTTATCTTTTGACCTTTGAGTTCTTCTTCAAAATCACTATAGTGAAGTTTTAAAACCAAAAATTCACCTTCAATATTTAGGGCATTTAGAAGATTTTCTTCGATTAAAGGAATTGGATCAGATTTAGAACAAATCATATTTGTAATGGAGTTTTCAATATTTTTGGAGTTTTTTGCCGTATTGGCTTTGATGGAGTCAATTAATTTTTTCAATATTTTTAGCCTTAGAGATATATAGATTTAAACTGAGCTAGTTTAGCATCATTTTCATCATATATCTCTAAATACTATTACTTAGAAGTTAAAGTTTGAACCTATATAAAAATAGACTAAACCATAGACCTAGGAAAGTACTCAACTATAAAACTCCATATGAAGTATTTTTTAGTGAAATGAGTAAAAGATTAGCTAGTTAAATTAGGTGGAAATTGCACTTATTTTTAGAATTGGCGTCATTATAATGAATGCTTTAATAACACAAAACTGCTAATTTGGTAAGATTTTATTTTTTTGAAAAAATTGGAGAAATGTAGGTAAACACCCTGATAACCAGGATGTTTAAAGTAGAAAGTAGTTTAAAAACTAGATGTTATCACGGATATCTAAGTCAGATACTAATTTGTTGTAAGCTTCTTTGTTAGTTCTTTTGAAATATTTCATTAAACGACGACGTTGACCAACTAGTTTTAATAAACCTAGTCTTGAAGCGTGATCTTTTTTGAATACTTTTAAGTGTTCTGTTAACTCTGCGATTCTAGTAGTTAAAAGTGCGATTTGAACCTCACTTGAACCTGTATCGTTCTCTGAACGACCGTATTTTGCAACTATTTCTTGTTTTTTAGCCTGATCTAAAGCCATAATAGCCTCCTGATTGGTATAATAATCTAACATTTGCACATCAATATGCAAAGTTGAAGTGGGATTATATCTAAATAAGTCTTGATTGTATATAACTCCCTTAATGTAAAAGAATTAGACTCTAAATCAAGTTTAGAGTGACGAAGCTGTATGTTTTTTAACTTCTTTTGATATAATCTATTTAAAAAAGATTAAACTCTTAAATAGAAAGTAAAACTATGTTAATAACACGTGCTAGTGAATACGCAATACTCTCTCTAATACTTTTATCAAAGGCGGACTCACCTCAAGATAGTGAAACTCTCTCTACAAAACTTGCAATCTCTAAAAGTTTTTTAGCAAAAGTACTTCAGACATTAGCTAAAAATGGAATTTTAAAATCTTACAAGGGTGTAAATGGTGGTTTTGTTTTAGCTGAGGAACCTGAAGATATAAGCATGCTAAAAGTAATGTCAGCGGTTGAGGGTAAAGCTCCTGCTGTATTTGACTGTTCATCATCTGTAAATCATTGCCCATCTAGCAGAGCACATATATGTTCTATCTGGCCTTTTTTAAATAAACTACAGGGAAAAATAGACTCTTTTCTCGATAAGTTAACACTAGCTGATTTACTAGAAGAGTAGCACTTGGCAAAAAAACTTACACTTAAACAGCAGATTGGAATAACTTTAAATTTCCTTATCGGACAGAGAGATTTAAGTGTAGTTATTTTTGTAATGGCAATTCTTGCTATTATTATAGTACCTCTTCCATCTGCAATACTGGATATATTACTAACTGTTTCAATAGCATTTGCAGTCCTAATTTTATTAATCTCTTTATATGTTCCTAAACCAACAGACTTAACTACTTTTCCAACATTAATTCTTATTCTTACTCTTTTTAGACTCTCACTTAATGTTGCTACAACAAGAATGATTTTAAGTCACGGTCACGAAGGTCCTGGACACGTAAGTGAGCTTATTACAAGTTTTGGTGACTTTGTTGTTGGTGGTAACTATGTTATTGGTATAATCGTTTTCTCAATTTTAGTGCTTATTAACTTTATGGTTATTACTAAAGGTTCTACAAGGGTTGCAGAAGTTGCAGCTCGTTTCGTACTTGACTCTATGCCTGGTAAACAGATGGCAGTTGATGCGGACTTAAACGCAGGTCTTATTGATGATGCCCAGGCAAAAGCTAGACGTGCAGAAATCCTTCAAGATGCAAACTTTTATGGAGCCATGGATGGTTCTAGTAAGTTTGTAAAGGGTGACGCAGTTGCTGCTATTGTAATTACAATTATTAACATTATCGGTGGATTTCTTATTGGTGTGTTTCAACATGGTATGAGTGTTAGCGATAGTGCTGCTACTTTCACACTTTTAACAATCGGTGATGGGCTTGTTGGTCAGATTCCAGCCCTTATTATCTCTACTGCGACAGGTATTATGATTACACGTTCATCTAGTGATGGTGACAACTTCGCAGAGGGTACTATCAACCAGATGACTGGTAATGCAAAAATCATGATGATTGTTGGATTTATCATGATTTTATTTGCTTTAGTTCCTGGTCTTCCAACTGCTCCTATGGGTCTTGTTGGACTTCTTTTTGCAGTTCTTGGTTGGTCTATCTATAAATATGAAAGAGGTGAACTTAGTATTCTTGATGTTGAAAACATCTTAGGAAAAAAATCTCCCCAACAGTTAGAAAAAGAGAAGAGTGCAATCAAGCCTAAGAAAACAAATGAAGAGATAGCAAAAGAAGAAGAGACAGCACTTGAAGATATTCTAAAAGTTGAAATGCTTGAACTCACACTCGGATATCAACTCATTCGACTAGCCGATGCTGCTCAAGGTGGAGACTTACTTGAACGTATTCGCTCTATGAGACGTAAAATTGCTTCTGACTTTGGTTTTTTAATGCCTCAGGTTCGTATCCGTGACAACTTACATCTACAGCCTCAACAGTATCAAATTCTACTCAAAGGTGTCTCTATAGGTGAAGGTGAAATCATGCCAGATAAGTTTCTTGCTATGGATAGCGGAATGGCTACTGGCGACATTAAAGGTGAGGCAACAAAAGAGCCTGCGTTTGGACTTGATGCGCTATGGATAACTCCTGAACAAAAAGAAGATGCAATCATAAACGGCTATACAGTTGTTGATCCAGCTACTGTAATATCAACTCATATGAGTGAGCTTATTAAACGCAATGCAGAAGACCTTCTTACTCGTCAAGAGGTGCAAACACTTATCGACAAAATCAAAAATGACTTTCCAGTTATTATTGACGATGTTCAAAAAGTTGCTAATATTGGTCTTATTCAGAGAGTTCTTAAAGCTCTTTTACATGAGAAAATACCTCTTAAAGATATGCTTACTATACTAGAAACTATTGCAGATATCGCAGAGTACACAAAAAATGTAGATGTAATTGCAGAACAAGTAAGAGCTAAACTCTCTCGTATTATCACACAGATGTATGCTGGTGAAGACAAAGTAATCAGACTACTGACATTTGATACTGCAAGTGAGCAGCTAATGTTAGAGAAGTCTCAAGAACAAGATGGCACAAGAAACTTAATGCTAAATGTTGGTGAGATAAATGCCCTCATCCAAGCAACAAGCACTAAAGCGGCAGAGCTATTACAAAAAGGTGTATCACCAGTTGTAATCATAGTAGATCCACAACTTCGACGTGGAGTAGCAGAGATATTTGAGCGTTTTTCACTAGATGTAGTTGTACTATCTCACGCAGAGATAGATTCAAGTGCTACTTTTGAAGTAATGGGTTCAATCTCAATAGAAGGTAGTTCTAAATAACTATTTAGAAATTTAATCAAAACAAGGTATAAAATGAACATTCACCACTTATCACACATAGATTTAGACGGTTATAGCTGTCAGTTAGTTATGAAGTATACACCATATAATATTACAAACTATAACGCCAATTATGGTGCAGAGGTAAAATCAAAACTAGACCTAATGCTTGAAAACATTAGAAAAGCTAACGAGCCTGCAACTATTATGATAACTGACCTAAATCTCACAGCTGATGAAGCTAGATGGTTAAGTAATGAAGTCAATAAGATGAATCAGCAAAACAAAAAAATTACCCTTACTCTATTAGATCATCATGGTAGTGGTGAAGAGAGTGCTAAAAAGCATGACTGGTATTATCTTGATGTAGAGAGATGTGCTACTAAAATTACTTATGACTATGTAAAAGAGAACTTTGAGTTTGATGAACCTACTTGGATGAACAAGTATGTAAATGTAGTAAACGCAGTAGATTTATGGAAGCAAGAAGAAGTCGAGAACTTTGAGTATGGTAAGGTTTGTATGCGTCTTGTAACTGAGACAAGAGAGCTTAATCGTGTAATGTTTGCAGTTGAAGATTCAAACTATAAACTCTCACTTCTACTTGAGGCTACAAAACTTTTAGATGAAGATAATGCTGCTATTTTACTTGATGAAAGAATTCATACAATTAAAAAAGAATTTTTTAGAGAAGATAAGGACAATACACTTGATAACTTAGCTACAAAATACGTAGTTGGTCTTCTTGGTTCCAAAAGAAATACTCATACAATCTACTACAAAGGGTATCGTGGATACCTAAGTTATGGAGTTGGAAATACTTCTATAGTTGGTAATGGTTTTTTACTTGAATATCCAGAGTATGATTTTATCGTTGATGTGAGCTATCGTGGGACAATGAGTCTTCGTGCAAACTACCAAGTAAGTGTTGCTCAAATTTCTAAAGAGTGGGCAAATGGTGGTGGACATCCAAACGCAGCTGGTGGAAGAATCATGGGCTTTAAAGAACAGTTCCGTTACGACAAAGTTAAACAGCAGATAGAGATGCTTATTAGTGATAAAGAGTCACGTGCAGGTAAGTTAGAGTATAAAAAGGAAGATCTGGCATAAATGCCGATACCACCGTGGCTCATGTGTTCTATGCCATTTCAAGCATAGAATAAAAGCCTAAGTGTGGTGCTTTACCTTAATTATTCAAAAAATACCTCTCTACTCCATTGGCAAGACCAAGAGCAAGTTTTTTCTGATATTTAGAATTTACTAATCTTCTTGCTTCTGTTGGATGAGTAATAAATCCAACTTCTACTAAAACAGAAGGCATTTGAGCACCAACAAGTACCCAAAATGGTCCTTCTCTCACTCCAGCATCTTTAACATTTTTATAACTTTTACTCAAAGTAGCTAACATTCCACGTTGAAGATCAATAGCTAATTTATTTGCAGCAACTATATTATGAGAATTTATTGTATTTAAGAAACTCTCCTTTCCATAAAAGTCCATATCACTTAAATCAGCCGCATTCTCTTTTGCTGCAACTTTTTTAGCTCTACTTGAACGTGATTTAGCTAAAAAATAGCACTCAATTCCATGCACTTTTTTAGCATGCTTTTTACTCACTGCGTTTGCGTGAATACTTACAAATATATCTGCATCTTTCTTGTTTGCATATTGTGTTCTTTTACTCAACTTTACAAACTTATCTCTATCTCTTGTCATGTAAACTTTAAAACCACGAGATTTTAAAATATTTCTTAACTCCTGAGCAATCTGAAAAACTACAATCTTTTCTCTATATCTTTTATATCCTACAGCACCAGGGTCTTTTCCACCATGACCAGCATCTATTACAATGGTCTTGTTTCTATCTAAACGTTTTGGTGACACTGCTTTATATTTCGTAGGTAATGCTGATTTATTGCCTGAGGCATGACTCATACTTATTTGTAACTGAGAGTTGTCAGTTTTAAATCTGACACTTAATTTAGTTGAGTTTTCTATAACAAGACGTAAAGTATTTGGATTAAATTGTGCTAATTTAATTCTACTAATATTGTCTTTTCTTAAATTTTGAGATTTTGTTAACATTGATGCATGAATATCAAAAATATATTTATATCTTTTCTTTTTTGAATCATAGAGTGTAAAATAATTTATCTGGTTAGATCTTAATTTTTTATCGAATCTAAGAACTAATCTATCATTTTTCCATCTAACTGATTTTAATTTATGGGAAGACTTTATCTTAATTTTTTTCTTACTTTTACTTTTTGGATTAGCTTTTGGTGTTGGTGCTCTATATGATGTTTTAGGTTTTGATTTTATAAGTTCTCTAGAGTATTGAGAGACATCAATATGTAGTTTTCTTCCACTTGCAACTATACCACTTAAGGCATTTGAACGAAGCTTTTCATTGTCATTCATTAGTGCACGGAGATATAAATTTTTATAGTCGTTATAAGCACGGAACTGATCACTTTTGTTTGAAGTTTTCATAAAGCCATTGGCTCTTTTTAAAATCTCATTATCACTTAGAGCACTAAGAGATATTACAAACGCAAGTAGAAGAAAGAGAGAGCGAAGCATTAACTTCTTATTCACCCTCTGTTAGTTTATTCATTAACTCTTTTACTGAAATAATTTCATTGAGTTTGTATCCATTTGTTCCAGAGAAAAATAGACCTGTTTCAGTATTTCCAAGATAAGCATCACTAAGTCTGTCAGCTATACAAAAACCAACTTCTTTAGCTTCTTCACCGCGGTTACATGGAGCAACACAGTTTGAGATACATTTAATAGTCGGACCTTCTCTTTTTGCAACTAATTTCGTTAAGTTTGTTACCACACCTTGAGCAGGATAACCAACTGGAGAACCCATAAGTTGAATATCATCTTTTTTTGCATTTAAAAGTACTTTTTTTAGATTTTCATGTGCATCACACTCATGCGTACCGATAAAACGAGTACCCATCTGAACACCACGAGCACCAAGACTCATCATTTCTTCTATGTCAGATTTATCCCAAACACCACCAGCTGCGATAACAGGAATATCTCCCCATTTTGCAGCTTCTTCCACAACAGGAGCAACAATCATCTCTAATTGATTCTCAGGTAGCTTGCACTGCTCATAAGTAAAACCTTGGTGACCGCCAGATTTTGGACCTTCAACTACTACAGCATCAGGAAGTCTATCGTAACGTTTTTGCCAACGCTTACAGATAATTTTAAGAGCTTTTGGGGATGAAACAATAGGCACTAGAGCAACATCAGGATAACCCTCAGTAAATTCTGGCATATTCGTAGGAAGTCCTGCACCAGTTATAATTATATCGATACCAAGTTCACAAGCATTTCTTACAACATCTCCGTAACCGTTTATTGCATAAAGAATATTTGCAGCTAATGGCTTATCTCCAGAAATTTTTCTAGCATTTTTAATAATAGCTTCAAAGCCATCTCTTGAGTAAAAATTTGCTTCACTAAGTGGTCTATCTGATACTAATTTTCCTGCAAATTTTTTGTCAAGATAATATCCAGTACCAACTGAACTTATAACACCTAGTCCACCCTCTTTTGAAACGTTACCAGCTAGTTGATCCCAACTAATACCAACACCCATTCCACCTTGAACGATAGGCTTCTCAATTACATATTTTCCAATTTTTAATGGTTTAAAACTCATCTAGCTTACCTTTAATTTTGCAAATTTTCTTTTTCCAACTTGGAGTAGGTACTCACCAGTTGATAGTTGTAACTTTTCATCAGATACTTTTTCTTGGTTTATTTTAACACCACCTTGCTTAATATCTCGCCTAGCTTGAGAAGTAGATGGCTCAATGTTACAATCTACTAAGGCTTTTGCAATCCAAATCTCACCATCGCAGCTAAACTCTGGTATATCTGTAGGGATTTGACTCTTAGCATGAACTTTATCAAACTCTACTTTAGCTATTTGTGCAGCTTCAGGCGTATGAAAACGCTCTGTTATCTCTAAAGCTAAACCCTCTTTAACTTTTTTAGGATGCAATGAACCATCAAGAACACCAGCTTTTATCTCTGCAATTTCTTCCAAAGATTTACTACTTAGCAGCTCGAAATATCTCCACATAAGGTCATCAGAGATACTTAAAACTTTTCCAAACATATCATTTGGTGCATCAGTTACACCAATATAGTTTCCTAAAGATTTACTCATCTTCTGCACACCGTCAAGACCCTCTAATATAGGCATCATCAGTACTGCTTGTTGCTTTTTAACTTCGTAAGATTTTTGAAGCTGTCTACCCATTAAAAGGTTAAACTTTTGGTCTGTTCCACCAATCTCTACATCGCTTAAAAGATGAACACTGTCATATCCTTGAAGTAGTGGGTACATAAATTCACTTACTGCAATTGGTGTTTGAGAAGCGTAACGTTTTGAAAAATCATCTCGTTCAAGCATACGAGCTACTGTTAGGTTTGAAGCAAGCTGAAGCATACCTGCTGCTCCCAAGTCATCAAGCCATTCGTTATTGTAAACGATGTCTGTCTTACTCTCATCTAAAATTTTAAATGCTTGACTTGTATAAGAAGCAATATTTTTTACAATGTCTTCTTGTGTTAAAACTTTTCTTGTAGCACTTTTTCCTGTAGGATCACCAATAGTTGCTGTAAATGAACCGATAAGGAATTGAATTCTAGCACCATATTTTTGAAAGGTTGCAAGCTTTTGTAAAAGTACTGTATGTCCAAGATGTAAATCTGGTGCAGTAGGATCAAAACCACATTTTACATTATAAGTTTTACCATCATCAAAATAAGCTTTTAATAACTTTTCAATTCTCTCAATATCTATAATCTCCGCAGTTCCTCTGCTAATTTCATTTAAAGCTTCTTGTAACATCTGAATATATTTCCTATCTATAAAGTTTAATTTTTATAAGCGTCATCTGTTCTTATGAAATGTACTACTCTTATTTTTTTGTCAATTTTAGCACGAAGAGCATTAATATCGCCTTGCTTACTCTCAAAGCCAAGCTCACAATATTTGATATGCTCACTACTCTCTTTACCGAGCTCAATAGAGCTAATATCAATCTCCTGCTTTGCCAAATAAGTTAGAAAATCTGCTAATGCACCCTTTTTATTATGCAGTGATGCTATCAGTTTATAGTGATGAATATTTTGTCTTTCCCACCTAACAAACACCATAGGTTCATTTGCATCTAGCTGTTTGGCTGCATTCTTACACATTTTATGATGAACGTGTACTTTTCCTTTTTCTAAAAATGCCATTATTTCATCACCTGCTTTTGGATGACAACAGTAATCAAAAACAACACCGTTAACAGTTGACGTGCTAAATATTTCTACACCGGAAAGGATAGTTGATTTTAACTTGAATCTATGACGAGATAAGAAGCCTTGAAATCTACTATTTTTACTAATTTCAGTAGTATACTCTCCTATTACATTTCTAAAGTGTTCAATATCACAAGGAATATTTGAGCGTGCATCACAGTTATGTTCATTAAACCAATCTTCAACACGTGAAGGCTTTAGGTTCATTGCTGTTGCAACAATATTAATACTTGATTTAGCATTTATCTCTCTAATGCGAGCATTACAATTTAAGCGCATATTTGTGGTTGCTTTTGAAGTTTTAACTGCGTCAATCCATGAACATCTTGTTACAAGTTTATCAAGAGTATTTATCTTAACAATATCACCATTTTTCAGTTCACTCAGGAGTGGTGCTCTACTTTTGTTTACTAATGCTGAGTCCGCTTTGTTTCCAACTTCAGAGTGAACAGCGTAGGCAAAATCAAGAACAACTGCCCCACGAGGAAGAGTGAAATGGTCTCCTGTTGGAGAAAAAACAGTTATATCCTCTGAGTATAAATCATTTTTAATAAGTTCATAAAAGTCTTCAACTGACTCATTTTGATACTGAAGATTATCCAACCAATCAAGCTTTATATTGTTTCCACCACTTTTATATTTCCAGTGAGCTGCAACTCCAAGTTCAGCGGTTTTGTGCATTTCGTAAGTTCTAATTTGAACCTCAAATATCGCCGTATTATAAAAAACAGTAGTATGAAGAGTCTGGTATCCATTATCTTTTGCAACTGCAATATAATCTTTAAAACGTGAACTTAGTGGTTGAAAATTCAGATGAATTAGGCCTAAAATATCGTAACACTTTACAGCATCTTTAGTTAAAATTCTAACAGCTAAAAGGTCTAGTACTTCATCAATACTAACACCTTTTCTTTGCATCTTCAGATAAATTGAGTAGCGGTGCTTAACACGTGAAAGTATCTCAACATCATCTTCACAAAAGCCATTAGTCATTAAGAGTTTATGAATTGATTCTTTGAGATCATTTAACTTCATCTCAATAGCATGATAATTTGTGTCAAGATAGTTGTCAATATTATGCTTCTCTTCTTTAAAAAGGTATGAGAAACTTAAATCTTCTAATATATTTTTCAAAAAAGAGATACCTAGACGGTGAGCGATTGGAGCATAAACAACAAGGGTCTCTTCAGATATACGTATCTGTTTATGTTCAGCTAAAGCATCAAGAGTAAGCATGTTATGCAGTCTATCACACAGCTTCACAACTAAAACTCTAACATCCTCAATACTAGCTAAAAGCATCTTTCTAAAAGAGAGCGCAGATACAACTAAACGTTCATTAGATGTGGATGGTATAAGTTCTGCATCTCTAATAGTATCAATCTTTGTTAGACCTTCAACCAAGTGCGCCACATCACCACCAAAAAGTTCATTTATATCTTCTATACTTGTCGGCGTATCTTCTACTACATCATGCAATAAAGCAGCAATAGCCATAGATTCATCATTTGTAATGGAAGAGACAATTGAAGCGACTAGGATAGGGTGAATTATATAAGGTTCACCACTTTTTCTAAACTGGTGCTGGTGAGCATCTATGGAGTAAGCAAGAGCTTTTTCTAAGGCAGCGGATTTTGGTATTTGTGAAAAAAGGTATGAGGATGCTGAGTCAACATCATGAAGATGTTTAACTTTATCTATATCTACTTGACTCAGCGGCAAAGGATTACTTTTCTAAATCTACAAAGCCCTTAACTACTACAAGGCCTTCAGCTATTTCCATGAGTGCTAAGTCAGCTGGCTTAACACTACTTGGATCTATATTTAATTTACTAAGTGCGCCATTTTGTATCTCGTCACATCTTTTTGCTACTGCTATTGCAAGTTGATAATTATCCATATTTGGATTTTCATTTAATATTTTGGCTGTTAATTCTTCTGTTTTCATATATTTTCCTTTATTTTAGTAACTATTTAACTATTGAGCAATTCTTCATATTGCCATTTAAAATATCTAATATATTACCTTTTTCTGCCATATCACAAACGATAATTGGTAATTTATTATCTTTAGCAAGTGCTATAGATGTGTCATCCATAACTTTGATATGATCTTGAAGTGCTTGATCGTATGTTAATTCATCAAGTTTTACTGCATCACTATATTTTGCAGGGTCTTTATCATAAACACCATCAACTTTTGTTGCTTTAATAATTACTTCTGCACCAATTTCAACTGCTCTAAGAGTAGCTGCTGTATCAGTTGTAAAAAATGGATTACCAGTTCCAGCTGCAAAAATTACAACACGACCTTTTTCCAAGTGACGAACTGCTTTACGGTTAATATAAGGCTCAGCAATCTGTTCCATTTTAATGGCAGTCTGCATACGAACTTCAAGTCCAGCATGCTCACAAGCTTCTTGCATAGCAACACCGTTAATTACAGTAGCAAGCATACCCATGTAGTCACCACTTGTTCTTTTGATGATACCATCTTCAGCAGCAGTTACACCACGAATGATATTTCCACCACCAATTACGATTCCAACTTCGATACCTGCATCAA
>JAGGWO010000057.1 GCA_021157485.1 Sulfurimonas sp.
CAAATATTATGAATATAAATAAAGAGAATGATAGTGTAAATGATATTGTACTTGACAGTATTGATTTGGAACTTCAAGAGTTATGGTTAAATGATTTAAAACTTGATGAGAGTCGTTATTCTTACGCAGATGAGAAGTTAACAGTTCTAAATGTTCCAGCTGCGTTTAGTCTGAAAATCATAAATAAAATCTACCCTCAAAATAATACGGAACTAGAGGGACTTTATAAATCAGGTCCAATCTTCTGTACTCAAAATGAGCCGGAAGGTTTTCGTCGCATAACTCCATATCTTGACAGACCAGATGTTATGTCTGTTTTTAGAACAACAGTGATAGCTGAGAGAGAGAAATACCCGATTTTACTCAGTAATGGAAATAAAACGCAGTGTCACGATAGTTTTGATGAGCGTCATGGTGTTACTTGGTTTGATCCACATCCGAAACCCTCATATCTTTTTGCACTTGTCGCTGGTGATTTAGGCTCTGTAAATGACGAGTTTACAACAGCGAGCGGAGAGCATGTTGAGTTAAATATTTATTGTGATTTAGGAAATGAGTCTAAATGTTCTCATGCAATGAAGTCTCTCAAAGAGGCAATGACTTGGGATGAAGAAAAATACGGACGTGAGTATGATTTAGAGATTTATAATATCGTAGCCGTAGATAGTTTTAACATGGGAGCGATGGAGAACAAGGGGTTAAATATTTTTAATTCTCACTATGTTTTAGCTGATGAAGATACGGCTTCTGATGTAAACTTTATGGGTATTCAGTCTGTAATTGCTCATGAGTATTTTCATAACTGGACAGGAAATCGTATAACATGTCGTGACTGGTTTCAACTTACACTTAAAGAGGGACTGACAGTTTTTCGTGACCAGTGTTTCTCTGCTGATTTGAACTCACGTGAGGTTCAACGTATAGAAGATGTAAAGGGTCTGCGTGAGAGACAGTTTGTTGAAGATGCATCGCCTACTGCTCATCCGATTCAGCCAGAGTCTTATATATCTATGAATAACTTCTACACATCAACAGTTTATGAGAAGGGCGCTGAAGTAATTCGTATGATTCACACTCTTTTAGGTGAAGAGAACTATAGAAAAGCAACAGATTTATACTTTGAGACTTTTGATGGTCAGGCAGTGACTACAAATGATTTTCTTTGGGCTATGAGTAAGGTGAATGGCGAAGCCAGAGAGGATGCCCTGGGGTGTGAGGCATCAGGGGTAGATTTGTCTGCGTTTGAACTTTGGTACCACCAATCAGGTACTCCAAAGCTTCATGTTCAAGAGAGTTATTATAACAATACCTTTACTCTTTCTTTAACTCAGAAAATTCCAAATGCAGTGGATGGTGCAGAGCAAAAACCATATCTCTTTCCTTTGAAAATTGCACTTATTGATGAAAATGGAAATGATATTGTTGAAAAGATATTGATAGTCTCAAAAGAAACGGAGGAGTTTGTATTTGATGATATAAGTGTAAAACCTACTCTTTCTATAAATCGTGATTTTTCAGCTCCTGTAATAATAGAACAAGAAGATAGTAACTACTCATTTCTTATGAAGCATGACAAAAATAGCTTTGTAAGATATGAATCGGCACAATCATTTGCAGTTCAAACTTTAGAAACAATTATGAATTCCCAAGAGATAGATGAAGAGTTTGTAGCTGCATTTGGATATCTGCTTGATTTAGATGTAGAGCTTTCATATAAAGCACTTCTTCTTGAACTACCAACTATATCTACTCTCATGCAGAGACAAGAGGTGATAGATTTTGAACCGATTTATGAAGCAAAAGAGAAGTTGGCTAAACATTTGGCAACTACTTATAAAGAGAAACTCTTAGAACTTTATACACTAAATCATAAACCTTTAAATAAAGATATTGATTCTCTTAGTATGGGTGAACGTGCTTTAAAGAATCGTTGCTTGAGACTACTTAGTGTTTTAGAGAGTGATGATATTATTGATATAGTTTCCACGCAGTATGGTGAATCTTTAACTATGACAGATAGAGTTGTGGCACTTGATATACTTGAAAACACAACAGAGCTTCTTTCAGAGATGGCCTTGAGTGATTTTTACTCTAAATATAGAGATGACACGTTAGTTATGAATAAGTACTTCTCAATTTTAGCTGCCTCAGAGCGTGATGGAACTCTGGAACGTGTTATGGCACTACAAAATGATGAAGCTTATGATGAAAAAGTTCCAAATCTTGTTCGCTCACTTATAGGAGTATTTGCTAGAAATTATAAGCACTTTCACTCAAAAGATGGATACGGATATAAGTTTGTAGCAGATAAGATAATAGAAATTGATGCCATTAATCCACAGATGGCATCGGGACTATGTGCTGCTTTTAAAATTTATGAAAAGCTAAACGAAACTAACAAGATGCTGATGAAAGTAGAATTAAAGCGTGTAGTATCTACACAGTCACTTTCAAAAAATGTTTATGAAATAGTTAGTAAGATCCTTAAAATCAACTAAAAATAGAAATTAACACCCTATAAAGTCCTTTAAATAGGACTTTTATGTTTATATAACTCAGATATATAAAAATTATTTATAATTTAATAATTCTTTGTGATAATATTGTGATAAAATAGTGATAAAGTTTTTTTAGAAATTAATTTAGGAGAAGATTATATGGCAAAAATAGTTATTCTAGGTGCTGGTGTTGCAGGTCATACAGCGGCATCTTTTGCAGCAAAATGGCTTGGAAATGAGCATGAAGTTATAGTTGTTTCACCAAACTCAAAATGGAACTGGATTCCATCAAATATTTGGGTTGGTGTAGGTGAGATGAGTAAAGAAGAAGTTACTTTTGACTTAGCTCCTGTTTACGCTAAAACAAAGGCTAATTTTAAACAAGCTAAGGCACTCTCTATTAATCCAGAGGGAAGTGAAAGTAATAATAGTCCATTTGTTACTGTTGAGTATACAGGTCAAGGTAAAGAGGGAACTACGGAAGATGTAGCATATGATTATCTTATCAATGCAACTGGTCCAAAATTAAACTTTGGTGCTACTCCAGGTCTTGGTGAGGGAACTAATCTTGGCGAGCATACTGTATCAGTTTGTACGGCAGATCATGCTATTCATGCTTCACATGAACTTGATAAATGTATTGAAAAGATGAAAGCTGGCGAGCGTCAGAAGTTTTTAATTGGTACTGGTCACGGTATGTGTACATGTCAAGGTGCTGCGTTTGAGTATATTTTCAATATTGAGCATAAACTTCAAGAACGCGGTGTTAGAGATATGGCAGATATGACATGGATTTCTAATGAGTCTTTCTTAGGTGACTTCGGTATGGGTGGTCTTCACTTTAAAATGGGTGGTTTTGTTACTTCATCTAAAGTATTTGCTGAGTCTCTTTATGCTGAGCGTGGTATGGACTGGATTATTGGTGCTCACGTAAATAAGGTAGAATCTGGAATGGTAACTTATGAGACACTTGATGGAGCTATAGATACTCAAGACTTTGATTTTGCTATGCTTATCCCACCATTTGCTGGTGTTGGTATGAAAGCTTACTCTAAAGATGGTTCTGATATTACAGACACTGTATTTGCTCCAAATGGTATGATGAAAGTTGATGCTGATTACTCAAAAGCAACTTATGCTGATTGGGAACCGTCAGATTGGCCAAAAACTCTTCAATCTCCTGCATATAAAAATATTTTTGCAGCAGGTATTGCCTTTGCTCCTCCACATCCAATTTCTAAACCGATGAAGTCTCCAAATGGAACTCCAATTACTCCAACTCCACCAAGAACTGGTATGCCTTCAGCAATGATGGGTAAGGCTGTTATCTCTAGTATTAGAGATATGATTAACGGTGCGCCTGAACCTACACATACTTCATGTATGGCAGAAATGGGTGCAGCTTGTGTTGCTTCCGCTGGTAAAGGAATGTTAAGTGGAACAGCTGCAGCAATGACAGTTTTCCCAATTGTTCCTGACTTTAAAAAGTACCCTGGTACTGGTCGTGATATTAATGGTACAACAGGTGAGATTGGACTTGCAGCTCACTGGGTTAAACATTTACTACACCATGCATTTATATGGAAAGCTAAACTTAAACCAGGTTGGACTCTAATTCCTGAATAGAAATTAGAGAAAGTAAAAAATAAATTAAAGGAAAATAATTATGAGCGAAGAAGTAAAAGTAGATAAAGAACATTCACACGTACAACATGTTGAGCCTTATACACCACAGTTTGGAACAATGATTCCAAGTAGTGGTCAAAAGTTTATGAGAACATGTGTTATTTGGCAGATAATTAGATTTATCGCGATTAATATTAAAATGACTACATTAATTTTAAAAAGTCACCACTAATTTTTAACGGAGCATTTTGCTCTGTTAACCACCACATAGAACAATCCATTTTTTTACAAGGCTTAAATTATGATTAGAGAAATAATCACATATCCTGCTCAAACTGGCGTAGAATATGCACCAGATGTCAGAGTTTTTGATGATGAACTATATTCCTTTATTGATGATTTAAAAGAGACAGCAGAGGCTAACTCATTAGATGGTTTAGCTGGTGCACAAGTTGGAAGTTATTATAATGTAGTCGTTGTGAAACAAGGAGATGAGTTTTTAGAGCTGATTAACCCTAGAGTTCTAAAGAAAAAAGGAACAATTCGTAGTAATGAAAGTAGTTCGTATTTTCCAAATGTAAGCGTAGATTTAGATAGGTATGAGAGTATCTCTTTAGTATATGAAGATAGAAATGGAGAGTCACATTCACTTAAAGCTGAGGGAGATTTTTCTATTTTACTTCAAAGAAAAATAGATTATCTTTTTGGGGCTAATTTTTTAACAAAACTAAAAGATGATGAGAAAGAGAAGTTTGAAGCTCTTTTAGCATCGAGTGGAGTAAGTTGTCCAACTACTCCAAGGTCATTTAGTAGAGACTACTTTGTAAAAGTAGGAAATTTTATAATGATAGCAATGATTCTTCTAGTAGGTGTAGCACTTTTTATTAGTGATGAAGCTACACTTTCAGATATGTGGAGTTATCAACTTTACTTTTCATATGCAGTTTTAAGTATAAATATTTTATATCTATTTTACTCGTACTATGAAAATAAGAAATACAGTATCTGTACCAATTGCTTCAACATGAGTATATACGGAGTTGTAGCTATTAGTCTCGTTAGGTTGACTTTACTTATGATAGTATCGTACTTTTTAATAGGGTGAAAATGAAAAAAATAATTCCTCACTTAACAGAAGTTGCCGATAAATTTATAGATGCTAAAGAGACTATTTTAGTTCAATGGGTATCATACGAATCTCCCAATCAAATTTTAAAACTTCACAAAATAGATGAAAAGTTCTTTTTAGATAAGTATGCCAGTGGAGTGTTTGATTACTTTATGGGTGTTATATCTGGAGAGAGAGAAATTGGTAACTGTCCTGTAATGCAGGAGCTATTGGCATATCTGAAATTTAGAGAAATTAGTGCTGATGAGTTGTTTGAAATATGTAGTCACTTTCGCCGTTCAATGATTGACTTTTCATATGATTCTGGACTAAATTCAAAAGAGTTATTTAGTGAAATTTCATATATTTATGATAGAAATTTTAGAGGAATTTTAAAGTTTTATACAGATACTATTTTTGAAAAATTAGTAGATGCGAGACAAGAAGCACTTCAGGCTGGGCAGGCAAAAGAGTACTTCTTATCTAATATGTCACATGAGATTAGAACACCTTTAAATGCGATTCTTGGTTTTGTAAATCTTTTAAGAGAAGAAGATATCTCAAAAAAGCATAAAAATTATCTTGATATAATTTTAAATAGTGGAGAGAATCTTTTAAGTATCATCAATGACATTTTAGATTTTTCAAAACTTAGAAGTGGTGAATTTACAATTGAGCCTAAAATATTCTCACTTCATGATGAGTTAAGTCATACGATGGAACTTTTTGTTGCTAGTGCAAACTCAAAAGATATAACAATCACCTCTTTTATTGATCCTGTTATTCCACGAGAACTTTATGGTGATGCTCTTAGAATTAAGCAGATATTATCTAACTATTTAAGTAATGCAATTAAGTTCACTCCAGTTGACGGTGTTATAAGTATAGAAGCTACTTGCCACAACAAAACACTTAAAATCAGTGTAAATGATAGTGGAATAGGTATAGCTGATGAGGATATGAAAAATATTTTCACTGCTTTTGCGCAAGCTCAGTCTTCTGAACATAAAAACAGTGATGGAACGGGTTTAGGACTCTCTATATGTCATCAGTTAGCCAAGCATATGGACGGTTATGTACATGTTGAGTCTGAAGTTGGAGTTGGTAGTACATTCTCAATGGAAATACCAATAGATATCTATACAGAGCAGTGTCAGGTATTTGAAGATATACAAGAGTTTCAAAAACTTAAAATGCTCATATATGCTAAAAATTTAAAAACAAGTTTTCAGCATGATGCATTTATAAAATATGCAAAAATTTTCAATATGGATATTAGAATTGGAGATAATTTAGACTCTGATTTTGATGTTGGGGTTTTTGTTCATGAAGAGTGTGATAATAATTGTAGAAATAAGATAATAAATTCAGATAAGAAATTTGTTGCACTTATGAGTAAACAGTATGATATATACGATTCGTATAGTCATATAAATTCTATGTGTTTTCCTCTGTATTGCTCAAAGATACATACAGTTTTCGAAGAGTTGATGAATCCTGAAGAGTTTTTGCCTTATGCAAAAAATATTTCTCAAAAGTTTAAAGGGCATATACTAGTAGCAGAAGATAATGAAGCAAATCAAGAGCTAATCAAGATACTGCTTATGAAATATGGACTCTCGTTTGATTTGGCAGAAAATGGCTTAGAAGCTCTTAGACTATACAAGAAGAACTTGTATGATTTAATCCTTATGGATGAGCAGATGCCAATAATGAATGGTAATATAGCTGTTAAAAAGATTTTAGCGTATGAGCATGATAATGGACTGAGTCATACTCCTGTTTCGGCACTTACAGCCAATGTGATTAAGGGTGCTAGAGAGAGAGGTCTTCTTAGCGGTTTTGACTCATTTTTAGGTAAGCCTATAGTTTTAAAAGAGCTGGAACGTGTTTTTATGTCATATCTTAAACTTGATGAACTTCAATTTATCCAAACAGAAGATAAAAGTGAATCGAGCGCAATTATTATTGGCTTAGATGCAGAAAAATTGAGTGAAGAACTTATGTTGACTCATGATGAGTTAATAATGCTTTTGGGACTTTTTATCAAAAAAATGAAAAAGGTTATTCCTGATTTACAAAACGCAATTAAAAAACATGATTTTAAAAAGATAGCCTTGAATGCACACAGTATAAAAGGCTCAAGTGGAAACTTTAGAATAGAATCACTACAGGTAAATTCTAGTGAGATGGAAAAAATGGCTAAATCAGAAAATAGTGAGTATGATTATGAAGCTACGTTTGAAGATATGAAAAAGATAATTGATGGAATCAAAATTTCTTAGTTAAGATACTTTGCGTGCTACTCTTCTATGTAGTATCCAATCCCTGAAGCATTTTTAATAATATCAGTTTCAAGTTTGTTTCTTAAGCGCCATACTAGAGTTCTTACACTATTTTCTGTAGCACCATTCTCATCCCAAACATAGTTCATAGCTTGCTCAAAACTAACAACAAGACCGAGCTGAGCAACAAGAAGTCTTAAAAAGGCATTCTCTTTCTTTGTTAGTTTTATCTTTTTTCCATTGTAAAAAGTTTCACAGATACTGATATCTAAATGGTACTTGTCCCCAAATGGAACGATAGGTTTATCAGAAGCTTTTTTAGAATAGAGAAGTTTTTCTAGATTAAGTTTGTCAACTTTAAGTGAGTCAATATCTTCTCTTCTCTCATGTTCAACTTCATATTTAAAAAGTGCCATTTGAATAGTTGCGTGAAGTGAAGCTGGATCAAAAGGTTTTACAATATAACCATAAGGCTCAGTAAGTTTTGCTTGTGAAATAATATCATCATCTGTATATGAAGTTAAATATATAAATGGAATATTGTGTTTACTTCTTATGATTTTTGCAAGTTCAATTCCGTCAGTACTCTCTTGAAGTGAGATGTCTATTATTACAATATCAGGATTATATGATGCAACCTTGCTCTTTGCTTCTGTTGCATTATCACATATTGAGACAACATTATAACCATTCTTTTGTAGTGACATATCTAGATTTAATGCAGTAATCTCGTCATCTTCTACTATTAAAATGTTGTATTTTTTCATATTATAAACCCTAGTATCAAAAAAAAATAATTATTTTGTGATAAATATATATATGATTATAATATAACTTTTTATTATTTACAATAGCTAGATATTACTTATTCTAATTTTGTTACAAAATGACACGAAAAAAGTAATATTCAATAGATAACTACTTATGTTTATTGAGTTTTGAATGTGAAGGATAGAGTACTTTTCCCGAGGGAACAACAAGTGATGATTGTTTTAGGTGTACATCTTGATCATCAAAGAAAATATGAGCTTTAAATGATTGTAAGATTTTACTTTTTTCAATTCCTCCTAGAAAAAAGGCTTCATCTACATAAACTCCCCAATGTCTCAAAGTTTTAATAACTCTTAAATCTGAAGGTGCATTTCTGGCTGTAACAATTGCTATTCTCACAGGCGAGAACTCCATTTTCATTGGTAGTCTCTCTTGAAGCTTGGCAAGTTTTTTTAAAAACGCAGCAAAGGGACCTTCACTCATTGGAATATTTTGAGACTTTTCCTCATTGTCATGAAAAGCTTGCATTCCATCTTCTTTATACACAATCTCACTACTCTCATCAAAGAGTACAGCATCACCATCAAAGGCAATTCTGACCTGCTCGTCAGGTATCTCACATTTGTACTCAGGTGGTGTGCTTAAAACGGCAGATGCACATACACCATTGTCTATCACTTTTTGTGCATCTTCTTCATTTGTTGTTAAAAACAGGTCCACATCAAAGGCTTCTAGGTAGTCAGCACTAGACTCTCCTGCTGTAAATGCAGAACGTGTAATGTTAAGGTTTAACTCTCTTATAGTATTTAAAACCCTAACTCCAGTATCGGGTGAATTTCTTGACATAACAACTACTTCGACAAGTGGAGCTTCATCTTCTTTTTGGTATCTGTTTAGATTTAAAAGTGCTTTTATAAATGGAAAACCAATTCCCTCTTCAAGTGGAATATTTTCACTCTCTAACATATGCTTTCTATAGATATCAATAGCACTCTCAGGATGTTTTTTATACTCATCTCTGAAGAGTTTATCCTCTTTTGTAAGGTCAAGTAGTGCTGTCGCTGATATACCGATAACTAATGTGTTTTCTAAATTAAATGCCAAAATGTATCCTTTAATATAAGTAATTATAGTACAATTTCTTTAATTATTAGGAGCTGTAAAATGTCGTATTTTGTTTATATCTTAGAGTGCAGTGATAAAACTTTATATACTGGAATTGCTACAGACCTAGAGAGACGTTTGGATGAGCATAATAACTCTGATAAGGGTGCGAAATATACAAAGATAAGACGACCTCTAAAATTAGTTTACTCTGAAGAGTCAGAGAATAGAAGTAGTGCATCTAAACGTGAGTATGAGATAAAAAAACTTTCACGTGAGAAGAAATTAGAAATTATACGAGGAACTTAAATGCTTAAAATCTATGTTGATGGAGATGCATTCCCAAATCTTTTAAAACCGATACTATTTCGTTCTATTGAGCGTTTAGGACTTGAGACCTACGTTGTGGCAAATAAAAAGATTAATATCGGAAAGTCAAAACATATTACCTATATGATTGTAGATGCAGGAGCTGATGAGGCTGATCATAAAATAGTGGAGATGGTAGAGGAGGGTGACTTGGTTATAACAGCCGATATTCCACTAGCAGACAGAGTTATAACTGTAAACGCACATGCAATAGACCATAGAGGTGAGCTTTACAGTGTAGATAATATAAAACAGTATCTAGCAATGAGAAATTTAATGGATAAAATTCGTGAGAGTGGGGAAATTACGAAAGGACCCAAGCCCTTTGGAGTAAAAGATGCACATGAGTTTGCAAATCAACTCAATGCATTTTTAACTAAGCACAGTTAAGCTTGTAGCTCTTTTGTAGATACTCTTCAAACGCATCTTTATGGATAGGACGTGAGAAGTAATATCCTTGTAAAATATCGCACTCTTCTTCAATAAGAAACTCTTGTTGAGACTCTTCTTCTATACCTTCGGCAACAATAGTAAGGTTTAGATTTTTGGCAATGTTGAGTATAGTTTTTACCATAACTCTGCCATCTTTTGTATCATCAAGCCCCATAATAAATGATTTATCAATTTTGAGCTCGTCAATCGGGAGTTGGCGTAGGTAACTCAGAGATGAGTAACCAGTTCCAAAGTCATCCATAGAGAAACGAATTCCAAGACCTTTGAGAATATTCATGCTACTGATTAGTTTATCGATATCTTCAGCTACACTTGTTTCAGTCATCTCAAAAACAATTTTTGAGGATAGCTTTTTACTTAAGTATTTTGAACATAAGTTTTCAACATCGTGTATAAATGAAGAGTGAAAGAACTGTCTCATACTGATATTTATTGACATCTGTTTTACATCTAAGCCTTTTTCATCCCAGTCACATAGAGTTTTAAAAGACTCCTCGATGATATAATAACCGAGTTCTATAATGTACCCAGTCTGCTCAGATATAGGTATAAAATCATCTGGTCCAATCTCTCCAAGTTTCTCATTATTCCATCTAACTAGAACTTCACAGCCAGCTACCTCTTTTTTAGCATTTAGTTGTGGTTGGTACATTAGTGAGATTTCATTTTTTTGCAGTGCAAAGTGAAGATGTCTTTCAATTTCAAGTTTAGATGCCACCTTTTTAGAGAGCTCATCGTTAAATATGATGACTCCATCTCGTCCTTGAGATTTTGCTTCATACATTGCAATATCTGCCTCTTTTAGAAAAATATTTGCTTCAAGTTCAGGATTGTTCATAATACTTAAACCGATACTTGCACTAATGTATAGGTGATGTTCTTCAATATTATAGAATGCTTTTATATCACGAAGAAGTTGTTTTGAAAAATCTTCAGCTCTCTTAAGGGCTTCTTCTTTAGTTGTAAAAGAGTTACTTAATATACAAAATTCATCACCACCTAATCTTGCAATAGAATTATTACATTTATCTGAATGAAAACTCATTCTTTTGGAGACTTCAAAAAGTAGCTTGTCCCCAATATCATGACCTAAAGAGTCATTTATATTTTTAAAGTGATCTAAATCTATGAGTAAAAGGTACTTAAAATCATTTTCTTTCTTTTGTGATTTGATAGACTCTTCAAGCAGATTAATAAAGTAGCGTCGATTACCAAGCTTAGTAAGATAATCACTATATGCCTGATATCTGCTTTTTAGAAGATAGTTATAAGTGTTAGTAGATGCATAAATCAACACTCCTGAAAGTACAACAGTAAAAATTGCTAGTAGGTAGCTATAAAAATCATTAATTAATAAAAAGTAGATAAATAGAGGTGCCATAAGAGTTATAAGAGTGATTCTAGAGAGCTTTTTTTCAGAGACTAAGAGTGTCGCTGATACAACGGAAATCCCAAGCTGTGTTGCTATGGCAATATAGTGCATCTCAATATGGATACTGAGAACATTTACTAAAAATATAACTGTCCATAGTGAAAAGTATATGAAAAGAAATAGTTTGGCTCTTGGATACCAGGCAATTTTTTCTTCTAGAGTTAAATCAGAATCTACAAACTCTTTATGTAGTCTGTATCCCCAAATAGATACGAGTGTCATTGTTGTATACCAAACAATAGAGGGTAATAATGTATTATAAATAAAGCCCATGTAGATGTAACCAGCACCAGTTGTTAGTGTTAGTAAAAGCACCACAATTATTTGAGTATTTAAAAATCTGTAAAAATTAATATCTGTTTTCATGTCACAATTCTATCACATAAATATCACTTAAATGTATTAAAGTAAAATTTAATTAGAAAATTAAAGTTAAAATATGGCTTTTGTTAGAAATAGTAACAGTATAATAAAATATAATATGAGAAGGAGATTTATTATGTTGAAAACAGTTATAAGTATGATGTTGTTGATGTTAATTAACTCAAATGCAGCAGAATTGAAAACGTTAAATAAATTAACCGACAAAGAGAGTAGGGTTATAATAAATAAGGGTACTGAGAGAGCATATAGTGGAAAGTACTACAAGTACAAAAAAGATGGCACATATTTATGCAAGTGGTGTGATGCTCCACTTTATAAATCAAGTTCAAAGTTTGACAGTGGATGTGGTTGGCCCAGTTTTGATGATGAGATACCGGGTGCAGTGAAAAGAGTTAAAGATGCAGATGGAAGAAGAACTGAAATAGTATGTGCAAACTGTGGAGGACATCTTGGGCATGTTTTTATAGGTGAAGGCCTTACTGATAAAAATATAAGACACTGTGTAAATTCTATTTCACTAAAGTTCCAAGAAAAAAAAGCTGATAACTTATCAAAAGCCTATTTTGCAGGAGGATGTTTTTGGGGAGTTGAGTATCATTTTGAAAACTTAAATGGTGTGATAAATGTTGTTTCAGGTTTTATGGGTGGGGATATTAAAAATCCTTCATATAGAGATGTTGTGCGTGGTGATACAGGTCATTTAGAAGTTGTTGAGATTACATATGATTCTAAAAAAGTAACTTACGAGTCTTTGGCAAAACTATTTTTTGAGATACATGACCCAACCCAAGCAAATGGACAAGGACCAGATATAGGTTCTCAGTATCTCTCAGCTATTTTTGTATCAAACGCAGATGAGAGAAAAACAATAAAAAAACTCATAGATATTTTAGAATCTAAAGGTTTAAAAATAGCAACAAAAATTGAAGATAAAAAGCCTTTTTATAAAGCAGAAAATTATCATCAAGACTACTATCAGAGAAAAGGTTCACAGCCATATTGTCACGCTTATGTTAAGAGGTTTGAGTAGCGCTATCCCACCTCTTTAAGAAGTCACTTCGGGAGTATGTTTGGCATCCGAGTCTTTTTTTATACTCCATATGTGGATGCCCAAAGTTCCAAAATTCAAAACCACTCTTTTGTAACTGTTTTGCCAATAAAACAAGTTGAAGAGTTCCATAGTTTGCATACCTTTTTTCTCTTGAGCTAAAGCCACTGAGACTTGTATATGTCTTACCTATTATATATCCAAGTTCCCCTGCAATTAGTTCATTTGAGTTTTTATCAACTAGCTCAAAAGAGACTATTTTGAAATCTTCTCTTTTCTCGTTATGTAGATATAAACTTTTAATTAGCTCTGCATATTCACCTTTTAACCAGTTATATTTATGGTGAGTAGAAAATTTATCAACTACCTCATTGAACCTACTGCTAATTTTAAACTCATAACTCTTTACACTCATAAGCTTTTTTACTTTTTGGGATATATGGAGATTTTTAAAGTCTAATATTGCATAATCATTTTGAAGTTCGGGAAGTAAAATCAAGCCATCTTTTGTCTCATGAGTTGTACTGATAAACCCAGCTTTAGCTAACTCTACATAAAACTCTTCACTCCAGTCATCACTCCAATAGTAACTGTTTGTCATATCTGTGCAGAGCTGTTCGTTAAAATAATTCTTATCTTTTAGTTTTGCAGATGTCAAATAGTATATTTGTGATTGTATGCCGATAGAAGCTCCTTATATAATTTTGATTATAGCACTAATAGGGTATTATTCCAACAATTAAAATATATGGAAGTATTATGAAATTTGAACTAAAAGAAGATTATATTGAGCTTTTTAAACTGATAAAAGTTATGGATTTAGTAGACAGTGGTGCTCAGGCGAAGTATATCGTAGCGGATGGTTATGTTAAACGCAATGGAGAGACTGAGACTAGAAAAAGAGCTAAGATAGTTAAAGGTGATACGATTGAAGTTGCTGAAGCAATTATAGAAGTAGTATAAAATTACTTAAAACAGGTCAGCATGTCCAAAAAAGATATCATGTTGATCACTCTTTCTTAAAGACTCTAAAATACCTTTTGCTTTTAACTTTGTCTCTTTGTCAAAATATATAAGCATGTTTCTTGAAAAAATAAAATCAAACTTCCCTATATTTTTAAATGAACTATCAAAAATATTTGTTTGTTGAAATGAAACAAGGGATTTGATATTCTGTTTTAGAGTATATTTTTTATCAGTTATATCAAAGTATTTAGAGATGACTTGTGATGTGAGATTTCTTACATTTCTCTCCCCATACACTGCGTTTTGTGCTTTTAAAATTGCATCAGAGTTGATGTCAATACCCAGTATATAAAATTTTGAAGATACAACACCAGCTTCAAGTAAAGCAATCGCGATTGAGTATACCTCTTCGCCTGTTGCTGATGGAGCACACAGAATTTTTACACTACCTTGAGACTCTTTTACTAAATTGACCAACTCTTGTATCTGCTTAAACTCTCTATAAAAATAGGTCTCATTTGTTGTTAGGTAATCAATGAGTTCTTGTTTTAAGCGAGTATCTATTTTTATATCTTGAAGTAGTGAAGAAAACGAATATATATCTCTCTGTTTACAAAAAGAGGTGACTTTACTTTTTAATATACTCATTTGAGTATCAAAGGTAATGCCAGTCTCCTTATGAAAGTAGTCTGCTATAGGATTTACATTATGGAAGTCCTCTTGTGGTACAACTGCTACTTCTTCATTTACAGATTTTTTCTTTTTAAAAAAATTAAACATTATTGGCAAAACTCATTTATTTTATTTACAATCACATCCATATCTTCAACCTCTATATTTGGGACCAAGAGTCTTGCACGACTAGGCATTCCATCGACGATAGCACTACTTGCACTCTCTGTTATACATGTAGCACCGTTGAGGCTCAATTCCTTGCATGCCTCAACACCATCATCACCAATTCCAGTCAAGATTACAGTGAGGATATTAATCTCTGAACATAGTGGCACAAAAGAGTTAAACAGAGTATTTATATCTGGATTGAAAGAGTCGCAAGAAGAGGGCTCATAAGTTAGAAGGAATCCAAAGCCATCTTTTTTGAACTGCGTTTTTCCTTCACAAAGATAAATATGTCCATTTTGAAGTGTTTGATTTTTATGTACAACATCTATAGGATTACTTGAACTGTTTTTAAGTCTAGAAGCAAAGCTTTCCATAAAACCTTTTACCATATGCTGCGCAATAATGATAGTTGTGCTATGGAGTTTAGGGGCAGATTCTATTATCTTTTGTATCTGTCCCGGCCCTCCAGTGGAGGCACCAATCAGGATTATTTTCTTAGGTACGGAAAGTTTCAAGTTTAGCGTTTAGTTCATCTGTCATTGTATTAAGGTGCTCAGCTGCTGCTGCTATCTCTTCAACACTTCTTGCGTTTGTAGATGAGATTTCATTTATCTCTTCAACTTTGCCTACAATTGTTTCTACATTTTTACCAGTATTTTCAAAATCTTGTACAGTTGATTCACTCGCATGAACTGCGTTACTAACAATATCTACAGTTTCATTGATTTTCTCTTCAACACCTTGAGCGATATTTGCTAACTCTTGAATCTCCTGCGAGTTAGTGCTCATCTGAGTTGAAGCATCACCGATTGATTGAACAACTACACTGATAGTTGCGTTTATTTCACTTAGAGTTTTTTGAGTTCTCTCTGCAAGTTTTCTAACTTCATCAGCAACAACAGCAAACCCACGACCATGCTCACCTGCACGTGCCGCTTCAATAGCTGCATTAAGTGCGAGTAGATTTGTCTGGTCTGCAATATCTCCAATAACAACTAAAATAGTTTTTACTTCATTTGCCTCTTTTGATAACTCTTCCATATTTTGAGCAAGTTCAGCTTCAGTCTCTGCAGTCTCTTGAACTTTAGAAGTTAGAGAGATGATGTCATCTCTTGCAGTTCCTAAATTCTCATTTGCTTTAATGATATCCTCTCTGGAGTCTTGTGCATCAGATATTGCATCTATAATTTTATTTTGAACTTCTTTAGCTTGAGAACTTGCTTCATTTACAATTACTACTGACTCTTCAACCTTATTACCAACACCCAGTGCTGTAGTAGAGAGCTCATGAGAGATAGAAGCATTTTCAGTTGAAGATTGTTTTGAGTTTGTGATTAATGCCTGAAGAGAGTTCATAAGAGAGTTAAAACTTTCTCCCATCTGCATAATCTCTGTAGGAGCATTTGTATCTATTCTTTTTGATAAATCATTTGTATCAGATATTTCAACTATTTTCTCTTTAAACCTATTTATGTGTTTTATGATACCAAATGAGACAAGTAAGAAAGCAAACAGTACAACTACAACTAAAATACTAAAAGCCATCATTACTAAAAAGTCTCTTAGATTATTTGGCTCAATCATGACTTCTGCTTCATCTATCTCTGAAAGGATAGCCCAGTTCAAATCTTGACCAATTTTCATAGGTGCATAAGAAGAGAGTACAGGATTTCCATTGTAGTCCATTACTATTTCAGTTGCTTTTTTTCCAGACAGAGCATTTGTGCTTGCCTCAGTATCACAGTTTCCAGTAGTTGGATTTGCAAATGAAGCTTTAAGTGAATGTCCTTTTGGGTCTAAGAAACTATCACTTCTCATAAGTTTATCTTGACCTACTAGATAATCCTCTTGAGAATCCCCATAACCTTTTCTAAACTGCATGATTTTATTTATGCTTTTGTCTGAGATTTGTAATACTATAATTGACTTCATCTCTCCATCTGTAATTACCGGAGCACCTAAGAACATAGCAGGAGCATCATCTGATGGAGCGTAAGGAGCCATATCTACAAGTACAGGACGTTTTAGCTCTTTTACTTTTTTGTAAACTTCTCCAAGTCCTGAATTTTTAAGAGAACCACTTCTTACATTTGCACCATAATCTGACTCTTTTGCTTGAGTGTACATAACGTGACCATGGTTGGCACAGATAATAAATATATCATAGTAACCATACTCTTTTGCATATTTTTGAAGAAATTGCTCATGTGGAGCTGTTTTTTCTACTGTTAATGGATTAGTAACTGGAAAGGTGTCACTATCCTTGACTTCTAATGTTTCACGAACATAAATCAAGTCATTTACCAAATCATGTACATTTTTACTCTCAGCTATAACATTTATATCACCAATTCTCTCTGCAAAAAAGTTTTGAATCTGATCCGCTTTGGAATCTCTTGCAGAGGTTAAACTATCATAACTCTTTTTCATAAGAGCATTTTTACTAGTATTTACAGAGGCAATCGTTAGGATTGTAGCGAGAGTAATCAGTGAGCCGATGACCAGACTCAGAACTTGAACTTTTATAGACATGTTTCTCATATATAACACCCTTATAGCTTTAGATTATGAATGTTATTATAAGTAACACTATTCATATTGTGTTGTAATAATTGCATAGTAAAAATTAAATCTAACTAAAATAGTGTCTAATTCAATAGATATGAGCCAAATAAGCCTAAAAGCCCACCAAAGATGCCACCCCAGACAACAAGCCAACCAAGGTGCTCTTTGATTAGTCTTTGAATAATCTCTTTTACCATTTGAGGTGTTAACTCATCTAGTCTTGAATCTATTACACGTTCTATAGACTTTAACATATCATCATTAAGTGATGAGCTCTGCATATGAGTCGCAAGTGTCTCGTTAAACGCAGTAGAGTTTACTATTTTTATAACTGCTGATTTCATTTTCTTTGAGAAAGGCTCACGCAGAGCATCAAGTGCAGATTCTCCGCCAAACATTCCAAGCATTCCACCAAAAGATGACTCCATTACAGTTTTACTTAGTGCATCAAACGCAGGTGTGAAGTCAGTCTCTTCTATGATAGGCTCTAAGTTTATCTTCTTCTCTTCATTTTCAAAAAATGCTTCTAACTGCTCACGTGTGAAAAACTCATTCATCATAAGGTTTTTTATCGCTTCTTTAAAAGATTCAAAACGAGCAGGGATTACACCAGAGCCATAAAGAAATGGGATTTTCTCAAAGAGCATATGAATTGCAAGAAGATTAGTAAGAGCTCCAGAGAGTGCAAAAAGCCCAGTATATAGTAAAAGAGAGGAGAACTCAGTTACTGCAAATGATAAAGCTATGAGAAGTGAGGCAACTGCGTTTGTTATAAAACTTTTATTTAATTTCAAAATATATCCTTTATTTAAAACCGGCATTATACTAAAACGCTATTATTATGTAAATAATATAAAAAGAGAAATTATGAAACAAGAAAGTTACGAACTTTTTAAAAATGAAAGTGCCCACAATATTGTAAATGTTATTGCCTCTGAATTAGAGACAAGAAATGAGTCTCCTTTTTGGGCTGAGAAAGTTGCACCATTTTCAACTGCAATTTTAAGTGTTCTTATCCCTCTACGTGAGATGAATATGCTTTTTGATTCACAAGGCAAGGCAGTTAATGAGCTTACTCCTGAACTCTTTTTAGAGTGGAGTGATTTTGTGAGTCTTAAAATGCTTGCATTTACTATCCAAAAGTCAAACGCAGCTGGTGAGTTACTTAGAACTAATCTTAAAGACGAAGTATGTAGAACTTACAAAGAGATAGATTTAAATCTTTTAGGTGATTATTTAGCACACTATAGTGTAAATCTTGAAGATGAGCTTTTAGACTTTCCTATTGCACACTATAACCTGCATCAAGGGGTAAGTAACGTAATTAAATCACTTTTATAGAAGTTGTTTTTTGGATATGAGAGCCTTGATTAGAGACTCTCGTATAGATTGATAAGCATTTTTGTTTTGCGCAATAATACGTTGTTCTCTTTTGAGTTGTCTGCTTATGGAGTCAATCTCTTTTTGCATGTGAGTGTATTGGTTCAATGTACCTTTATCGATACTCTCCTCTGATAAATCTTTTTTCTCTTGAAGTAGTTTAGCTACTGTATCTTTAAGAGCATGAATATCTTTTTTCATCTCACTTCTTTGATCTTCATTGTTTATTTGGTTTAAAAGGTCTACATATCTCTCTATTTTTGTATTATGATGTACTATATCATTATCAAAGCTTTGTCTTTTTTGAATCTGAGCAGTCTGGTACTCAAGTGGTGTAAGGTTTCCAATATATAATTTTTGTACCTGTTTATTTAACTCTAGTGACTCTTGCTGTAAGCTTTTAACTGTTTTCTTACTTTTGATATATATCTTAGTAATTGAAAGCATTGAACCAACATTCCATCTTAAACCATCTTTAGACTCTAGAGATGGTACTTGATATTTTTTTCCATCAATAACAATGATATCTTGAGAGTAGTACTTTAAAAAGTCAATAATAGTAACGTTACTCATTGCCATCTCATCAAGGAGCAGGTCTGCGATATACTCAAACACCTCTTTAAAATGAATCCTAAATATATAACCCGCAAAACCTGTGAAGAATCCATCACTATCATCATATATTTTAACTAGACGTTCAAAAACAATGGCGTGTATATATGAAAATACATTTTTCTCATAAACTTCATTTGTTATTTTTTTAGATTTTAAATAGGTGTTAACAAACTCTTTTGCTACATGTAAAAAGAATTTTTTGTTTTCACTCTGTGCAAAAAACTCATCATAAAAGAGTTCAAGTTCATCTTCATCAATTCCGTTATATCTACCTGCAACAGTGTTTTTGTCTTTCTCATCAACTTGATGTTTGTGTATTTTTTCATACAGCTTTATGAAAAACTCTCCATTTTTACTGATGACAATATCATTGTTAGAGAGCTCAAAGCCTCTTTTTATACTCAGTTTTATAGCCTCTTTAAAGTCACTCTCTTTAATGTCAATCTTTGACATATAAGCAGATAATTTTTGTACTATAGACTTTGGTATAAGTATTTGATTCTCTTTACCCTTATAGTCATACTCAATTAGCCCATCATTTGATTCAATTATTTCAACAATAGAGTCGATATTTTCACTGCTTAAGCTTATATACATATAC
>JAGGWO010000020.1 GCA_021157485.1 Sulfurimonas sp.
TTAGAAAAAGCTCTTAGTGTTTATGAGGAGATAAAGTAGATGGAAGAAAAAAAACCATATAAAATTAAAAATATTGCAGGGAGACTTGCAAAAAGTTTTTTAAGCAATCCTCTTACTCCTATCCTTGCCTTTGCGATTTTGGCACTTGGATATATCTCGCTTGAAGTTATGCCAAGAGAGGAAGATCCACAAATCGCAGTTAGTGGTGGTTCTATTATTATTCCAATGCCTGGGGCTTCACCTGATGAGATTAATAATGCGATATTAAAACCTCTTGAGAGAAGAATGAGTGAGATTAAGGGTATCAAGGATATCTACTCAACTGCTATGCATAATGTGGGAATGTTAAACATACAGTATAAGATAGGAGAAGATAGAGAGTCCTCCAACCTAAAACTTTACGATAAAGTTATGCAGAATATGGACTCACTTCCTGGTGGGACAATGATGCCTATTGTAAAACCTTTTGATATTGATATTGATGTGCCTATTGTAACAGTTGCGTTTTATAAGAAAAAAGAGCTTGGTATTGATCACATAGTTCTCTATAAACAGATTAAAGATATGCAGCAAGATATAAACGCGATAGAAAATATCTCAAAAACCACACTCCAGGGTGCCAAAAAACCTCAATTTAATGTTCTTTTAGACTTAGATAAACTCTCTGCTTATCATATATCTATAGGACAAGTTGTTAAATCAATCCAAGCTATTGCTAAAAATGCTCCAGAGGTAGATCTTCCAACAAGAGATAATAGGCTAATAGTATTTGGTGTTAAAAACGCAATAAACTCTATAGAAGATTTGCAAAGTTTAATTATTGCAAAGTATATGGGCTCACTTATATACTTAAAAGATATTGCTAATGTAGAATATTTTTATGATATTCAAAATTATCAAGAAGCACTTATCTCATACAAAGCAGATGGTTCACCGCTGAGTGATATAAAAGATCAGGTGACGATAACAGTTTCAAAACTAAAGGGTACAAACGCAGTTCACTTAGCTGAAAAGGTTATAGAAATATTAGAAGAGAATAGCGAAAAATTTGATGCTAATGGACTTGGTTATATTGTGACTCGTAACTACGGTGAAAGAGCAGATGAAGCTGTTAATGAACTAGTGCATCACTTAGTTTTGACTATTGCAATTATCTCACTTATTCTTATTCCATTTTTGGGGTGGAGAGAATCTCTTGTTGTAACTATTGCTGTTCCAATGATTTTAGCAGCTACTCTTTTTGTAGCTTACATGACGGACCAAACTATAAATAGGATTACACTCTTTGCATTTTTACTCTCCTTGGGACTTATTGTTGATGATGCGATAATAGTTATTGAAAATATCCACAGAAGAATGCACTTAAAAGAGACAGAAAATCAAACCTTCGATCAGATTATAGTTGAAGCAACGGATGAGATTGGGCCATCAACAAATATTGCAACGATTGCGATTATGCTGACAATGATTCCAATGGCATTTGTTGGTGGAATGATGGGACAGTTTATGCTTCCTATACCACTTAATGTTCCAGTAGCCCTTGCAGTGTCATTATTTGTAGCATATGTATTTGCTCCATTTTTAGCTAAAAAGCTTATAAAACGCGCAAAAGGAACTCATTAATATGGAAGAGAGAATATATAAGATAGTTAGTTCGAAGGCTCAGCATAGAAAAGTTGGTTTTATAGTTTTAGGACTTTTGATTTTTGCTGTGATGATGATTCCAACAAAGATAGTTCTTGCAAAAATGTTACCTGGTAAGAGCGCTAATACTTTCACTGTATATATAGATACTGCTACTAACTCTACTATAAATCAGACAAGAGAAGTAGCTGAATGTGTTGTTGATGTTTTTAGAAATGAAGAAGAAGTTTTAAATATGGAGATATTTTTAGGACAAGGTGCTCCTCTTGATTATGCTGGACTTGTAAAAGGAAGTGCATTTAAGAGACTTAAAAGTCAAGCTGAAATAGTTATCAACCTAACAGATAAACATGGACGTGATGAGCCATCTTTTATGATGGTTCATCGTATTCGACCCCTCGTACAAAAAAAATGTGAAAATCTTTATAAGGGAACAACTGTGAAGTTTGTAGAGATGCCTTCGGGTCCTCCAACTTTTGCAACGATTGTTGTCAACCTATATGGAAAAGACTCTCTACTGCTTCGTCAAACTTCAGAGATTGTTGAGTCTTCTCTTAGAGAAACAGAGGGTTTGGTTGATATTGACGTTATGCAAGATGATGTATATACAAAGTTTGAAATTATTCCCAATGTTGAAAAAATTATCTCTAGTAATCTCTCTGTAGAGCAGGTAAGTAATATTTTATACATGGCATTTAAAGGTAATGTTGTAGCTATTAAAAATTCAACTCTACAACAAGACCAAATTCCTATCTTTGTATCTTTAGATGAAGAGACAAGAATTCTTGATCATGCAAGTAAGGGGGAGCTGGAACTCAAGCTTTCACGTTTGAAACTTTTAAATAAACAGGGAATTATGGTTCCAGTAAAAGAGGTTGTAGAGATTTTTCCAACTGTAGCAGACCCCACTATTTTCAAAAAAAATATGAGAAATATGGTTTCAGTTACAGCAGAGTGTGATTTAGTATCTCAAGTTTATCCACTAATGGATGCAAGAGAGTTGATGATTGAAAAATTAAAAGCTGATTTTGAGATAGAGAAACTTACTGGTATGAGTACCTATATGTTTGACCTCGCACTTGTTCATAAGCTGACTGGTGAAAAAGTTTTAGTAAGATGGGATGGTGAGATGAAAGTCTCACTTGATACTTTTAGAGACTTAGGAGGAGCATTTATATCAGCGCTTGTGCTTATGTTTTTACTGATGGTTGTTTATTATAAATCTTTTGCCCTTAGTGGAATTGTCCTCATTGGTAGTTTTTTGTCTATTATAGGTGTTATTGTTGGACACTTTATAACTGACCTTATCGCTTTGTGGCTTACTGATGTGCATTTTTATCTTACTGCAACTTCACTTATTGGCTTTATCTCACTTATGGGGATAAGCGCGCGAAGTTCTCTGTTACTTATAGATTTTACAAAATCACTTATTGAGAGTGGTGTTGAAAAAAACAGAGCTATTGCAATAGCAACTGCTACAAGAGCAAAACCAATACTGTTAACTGCTGTAGCAATTATATTAGGTTCACTACTTCTTGCAACCGATCCTATTTTTGGTGGTTTAGGAGTTGCTCTTATCTTTGGTAGTATGGCTTCTACTGCAGTTTCTCTTTTTTATATACCAGTTCTCATGTCTAAAGCAGAGGCAATATGCCCAGCTAAAGCTTTAGCGGCTCAGACGTGTGATGAGGGACAAGGTATAAATGAAGAGCATATGGATGTATCAGATATAGCACCTGAAGTGCATCATGGAAACCCGATGGATAATAAATAAATTAAAAGAGTTACTTTTTATCCATCAATATTTTATAATATACCTTAACTACATCTACATCCGGATCTTTGATATATTTAATTGCATAGTAACTATGCTCAACAGCAGCCATTTGAACATCTTTGTCCGGATTTTCAATAAATCCTATTGCTTGATGACTCTGTTTTACAGCAGCTAACTGAGCTTCTTTAGTTGGATTTTCAATGTATTGAAGAGCGTGGTAACTTTTCTTTACAGCAGCAATTTGAGCCTCTTTGGCTGGATTGTGAATGTATTTAATAGCGTGATAATTTTTATTTACAGCAATTAATTGAGCTTCTACACCTGGATTTTTAATAAACTGTATTGCACGGTATTCTTGTCTTACGGCAGCTAGCTGAACCTCTTTATCTGCATTGTTTATCTGTCTTGAATCAAAAGAAGATCCATAAGACTCACTTGAACCTAAAATCATCAGTCCTAAAATAGCACTACTAAGTATATTTTTATACATGTGTTAACTCCTGTAAGTATTTGAAAATATTATATATCATATCCACTTATATATAAGTAAATTTTATATGTGATAAACTGTAAGTTATAACTAGTGTTACTTATTAACGCATAATAATTATGAGAATATATCACAAAGATTTTTTATATGTTTTAAAATGTTATAAGAGAGTTGTTACGAAGGAAACGATACGCCATGAAGCGTATCGAAAGTTGTTTTAAGGCTAAAGATTAAAGTTTACCTTTTTCATATTTAGCTTTTAATTTTAAGTAATCTTGATAATCATCAGAGTTGATGTTATTAGATACTGATTTGGTTGAATCATTAGCATTGTTAGATGCAGTGTTAGATGAGTCTCTTAAGTCATTAGAAAGAGTCTTAGAAGAATCATTAGCATTGTTAGATGCAGTATTAGATGAATCTCTTAAGTCATTAGAAACTGTTCTAGTTGAGTCATTCAAGTTGTTTGACGTCGTCTTAGTAGAATCATTCAAGTTGTTTGAAATTGTCTTAGAAGAATCATTTGCATTGTTAGATGCGGTGTTAGATGAATCTCTTAGGTCATTAGAAACTGTTCTAGTTGAGTCATTCAAGTTATTTGACGTAGTTTTAGTTGAGTCATTAACATTATTTGAAATCGTCTTAGTTGAATCATTTAAGTTATTTGACGTCGTCTTCGTAGAATCATTCAAGTTGTTAGATACATTTTTCGTAGCATCATTTGCATCATGAGAAACAGCAACCGTTGAATCTTTGAAATCTTTTGTAGCCATAGTTGAGCTATCTTTAAAATCTCTAGTAGTATTACTGATTGAATCTTTAGAATCTTCAGCAACTTCTATAGTAGAGTCTCTTAAATCTTTAGAAATACCTGTTGTAGTATCAGAACCACTTTTAACAGTAGCAATTTCACTTGTTTTGAGGTCATCAGATGCTTTAACTGCACTATCTTTAGCATCATGGCTAACACTTGTTACAGTACGCTCACCACTTTTAGAAACTTCCACACCACCATCAACAGCTGATTGGCTTGCTTCTTTAGCATCGTGACTCATAGAAGTAACACCATCTTTCATGTCTTTAAACATATCTCCGAAACTAAAATCTGCTGATAAGCTTGTCGTAAGAGCAATAGCTGCTACTGTACTTATTACTAATCTTTTTGTCATTTATATCCCCTTGTGTTTTAATATGAACTAGAAAAACTATAACCCTTTCAAGCTAAAGAGAAACTGAAACAGGCATAATAAATTGTAATAAGTCATTATAATGTTTTAAAATATCACACTTCACAGATTTTGTTTTGTAGTATCACATTTTTTTATTTTACAATACTCGTTTATATTATTTTTAGCTATAATACTTCAAAGCACAAATCAAAGGATATACATGAACAAGTTCTTATTAATGTTAGTAGTTGCCTCAACTATAGTTTTGGCTAAACCTTATACGGTAGAAGATAGAATTCACGATATGAATGAGATGGCACATGCTATGAATACTATTCAGAGTGGATTCTTTTATAATAACTACTCTACTGTTGAAGCAGGGGTAGCAAAACTCTCAGCAACAGTATCTCGCGTACAACCACCTTTAGAAGAGGTACAAGAACAAGATATGCTTGCAAGATATATGAATCAAAAAATTCAAATGTCAAATAAGATTGTTAAAAAGATAAATAGAAAGTCATTAGATATTTTAGAAAGATTTAAAGAGGGTGATGCAGTTCAAGCAGTTCAAGCATATACAAAGATAATGGGTCAGTGTATGAAGTGTCATAGAGAAATGCGTAACTGGTAGGCGGTAGTCATGAAATATATTTTATTACTTTTTGTAACGCTTAGCTCACTTTTTGCTGCTGAACTTATTTTAACTGGTACTGTAATATCTAATAACCAGAAGATGATACCTGCAAGATATATGGGTTATGTAAAAAAAGTGAACTTTGAAGTTGGTGACAGCGTTCAACGTGAGGATGTGCTTTTTGAGCTGGAATCTGCTGAATTTGATATCATGGAATCTCAAGCAGATTTAGCACTAGAACAAGCAAAGTTAATGTTAGATGTATATAAGACTAGACTTCGTCATAACAAAAAAGAGAAACGTAATCTAAAGCGTGATAGAAAAAAGATGGTAAGTTTTGATTTTAAAGAGAGCATGAATGATTTAGATGAGTCTGCTGAAGATATTAGCTCTTCTATTGAGTCTGTTCAGGTTTTAGTAGAACAAGCGAGTGAAAAAACAAAACAGTTCGCTACAATCGCAGGTTATTTGAAAGTGCAAGCACCAAACAATGGAATTCTTGTAGATAAAAGAATTAGAGTTGGTGACATGGTAGCACCGGGAATGTTAACAATGATTTTAGTAGATATGGATAACTTAGAGATAGAAGCTGAAGTTGCAGAGTCTGATTTAAAATATGTGAGACGTAAAAAAGTAGTGAAGATTAAAATTCCCTCACTAAACTATAAGGCATCGGGATATATAAAAGCAATTGTTCCAAGTGCAAACCCGATGGCACATACTTTTAAAATTAGAGTGCATTTTGAAAAAACAAATGACATGGTTTTCCCAGGTATGTACGCAAAAGTATATGTTGACTTAACTGATGAGATTGCTAACAAACTTTAGTACTCTTTAGTATTGTTTCTATTTGGATAGAATGGCATTAAATATAATTCAAACAGGAACAAAAATGAAATTCGTATACCTCGCACTATTTATGAGTGTAAGTCTATTAACAACTAATAGCTTTGCCTCAACTCCAAAGTACACTGCAACTAATGTCCCAAAAAAGATGACAGTCCCTGTTAAAAAAGAGAGATTTTACTATCTTTTAGCTCCTGCTATTGATAGGGTTTATAAAGAACTTTCAGTTCAATACAACGAAGTAAAAAAAGATTTGAAATCTGGTTCAAACGCAGCTAGAATTGCAAAACTTAAAACTACTTATAAAGTTAAAACAGATAAAGAGTTGCTATTGGCTCTTAAGCCACATCCTCAAAGTATAGCTTTAGCACAAGCTGCAATGGAGAGTGCTTGGGCAACTTCAAGATTTTTTGTAAAAGCAAATAATGTATTTGGAATGTGGTCTGTAAATAAAAATGAACCACGTATCGCTGCTGGTGAAAAACGTGGTGGAACAAAGACTATCTGGTTAAAAAAGTTTGCAACTATTGAAGACTCGGTTAGAGAATATTATAAAATGATGGGAAGAGGAAGAGCTTACAAAGATTTTAGACGAGTTCGTTATGAAACTAATGATGTGAAAAAAATTGTAAAAGAGCTAGATCACTACTCGGAGATTGGTGAAAAATATACAAAAGAGTTAGCAAGCATGATAAGATATAACAAATTAACTAAATATGATAAGTAATACTTAGATATAATTGCACCTATGAATAAGCTTCAAGAGTACCTAGATTTTCACGAGATAAGTGAGATACACCCATCAGAAATAGCAAGTATTTTAAAAAAGCTAGATGATAGCGAGTTTTCTGACGCCGTAAAACTAATCCCAAAAGATATCGTTGGTGATGTCGCTCTTGCTCTGCCTGATAGACTCTTTGATGATATTGTTGAGTCTCTAACTGTTGATGAGTTGTCTCATGCGGTAAGTGAACTTGAGTCTGATGATCAGACAGACTTTATGCAGGAGCTTGAAGAAGTTGATGAAGAAGTTGCCTCTCAGGTTTTTAAAACGCTTCATGAAGATGATCAAGAAGAGATTACAAAACTTAAAAATTATGATGAGAGTGAAGCGGGTTCTTATATGCAACTTGAGCTCTTTACTGCATATAAAGATGAGATAGTTCAAGATGTTATCAAAA
>JAGGWO010000213.1 GCA_021157485.1 Sulfurimonas sp.
CTGCACGAATCTTATCTTCTTGAAGGTTCTCACCTGCGTTTTGTAAGTTACCACCCCAAGATGAAACTATATAAGTCTTTTTCAAGTCTATAGGTTTACCTCCAATCATAAGTTTAGAGATACGTTTACCAGCTTCTGCAGCAACTGCAATGCTATATGTAACTCCGCCAAGACGACTCATGTCACCACCCTGTTGATAAAGTGGATTTGCATTAAATACATTATCCGCAATATCTTCAAGAAGGTTAGCAATCTGCTTACCTTTTAACTCAAATGTATAGACATTAGGGTATGTAATACCACACATCTCATATACATTATCCATTAAAATATTATCACCTGCAAGAACTGTTGTTCCCCATCTGTAACCAGGGGTAAATGACATATCACACTTCATCTCATCCATGATAGCGTCATTAATCAACTGATCAAAAGTTGAGAAGAAAGTATCGCGTTTGTAAAGAGTGTTTTTAGTTTTACCTAACACTTCATTTAACTCTTTGTCAAATGGAGCATAAAGCTCATTTACAAGTTTCACACCCTCTGGGTCTGCTGGAATCATGTTTGAAGCCATAGGTACAAGTTTGTACTCATAACCATTTACTTTTCCATCTTTCGCATCAATATCTAAACGACCAACATATTTACCGTGACTACCAGCAATAACGATAACAGTACCGTCACTTACAATAGGCTTAGGTGAAGGGTCATGTGTATGTCCACTTAAAATAAAGTCAATACCATGAACCATACGAGCCACTTCTTGATCAACAGAAAATCCATCATGAGAGATAACTACAACACAATCAACTTTGTGCTCATTTCTTAACTCATTAACATAGTCTTGAAGAGTTTCAGGTCTAATACCAAAACTCCAACCCTCAGTAAACTCTTTAGGATTTGCAGTAGAAGTAAATGGAAATGCTTGACCGATAACACCAATCTTCGCTCCACCTTTTTCTTGAATCGTATATGGTTCAAAAATAAGTTCTTCATACTCATCAGCAAAAGGATCATTACCAACAACATTTTGAGCTACAAACTTAGCGTCTAGCATCTCGATAAGTTCCATAACACGCTCTTTACCGTAAGTAAATTCCCAGTGACCAGTCATAATGTCAACACCAAGATAGTTTTGAGCTTTAACAATAGCCTCACCACGAGTCTTAAGTGCAACACCAGTACCTTGCCAAGTATCACCAGAATCAAGGAAAAGAACATTATCGTTTCCTCTCTCTTTACGAACATGGTCAAGGTATGTTTTCATATGAGCGATACCACCCATTTTTCCAAACTTCTTCGCTAGAGTATCAAAGTCCATATGTGTATCAAAATACGCATCTAAACTTGATGGCTCTAAGCCGTAGTGTTTAGCAAAAGCTTCACCACATAAAAATCCAGGTGTTCCAACTAAGTTTGGAGCTGAGATTAATGTAGAAGGCTCTCTCCAGTATAGTGGTTTGATATGAGCATGAATATCACACATATGAAGTAACGTGAAGTTACCCATAGAGTTAAAAGCATAAATATCTTTAAGTCCTACATTCGCTGGTGTTTTAAGTGAACCAGCCATACCACCAGTAGCAGCACCTATTCCTAAAACCGCAGCAATGTGCATAAAGTCTCTTCTTGAAATATCCATCTTAAAAACCTATCTTTTTAGACCAGGGATAGCTATTTCAGTACCCTCAGCTCTTTTAGTAAGATAAACTTCAAGAGCAACCATTTCTGGTGAACCTATTGGAATAACTTTTAGTAATGCATTTTTCATACAACCCTGAAAACGACGTTGCAGAGTTCTAAGAGATGACTTAGTCATTCTATATGCCGGCCAAGTAGCTGCAACTGCAACACCTTTGTTACTTAAATCAGGTAGTGGTTGAGTTCTTAAAACTGAACCAATTATATCTGGAGAGTGACAACTCATACAAGATAAACCACGTCCACCACGTTTTTGATTAAATGTTTTCTCACCTAAAACATATGCCTCTTTCATCTGAGGATTTGCATCAATATCAATCTGGCTTTTTTCACCATTTGCTAAAGATTTTGCATAAGCACTCATATCAAACATATCTGAACTTTTAAGTTTAAATGGTTTATGTCCATTTTTGTACATAAGTCCTTGAAGAACTTGATCTATCGCAACAACTTGTTTGAATTCCGGTAAGTAACGAGGGAAACCTGCTAAATATACTGGTAATTCATCTTCACTTACATTTAAAAATGCAGCTAATCCCGCATCTCCACCACATTTCTCAGCTAAAAGTTCTTCACCATTAGCAACCATTAAATCTGCTGGGTTATTCTCTAACATCTCAGCATACATTGCACGGTCAGAATCACTCATTGCAAACTGTTCTCCACCAAAAGATAGTGATGAAAGAAGTGCAACAGATAAAACTATTTTAATTCCTGCTTTCATTGATTATCCTTTTGGTTTAATCTTTTTACTTTTTTCATGAACTTCACCAGTGTTATCCGTATATGTAACAGTAAGTTTACCTTTACCATTAATTTTCATATATGTTGTAAAAACTGGATTAACTGATAACGATTCCCATACATTCATAGTTGTGATATCTTTACCATTATAGTTGAACTTCACACTGTTAATATACTTAGCTGGAATAATCTTTTTAGTTTTTTTATCCTTACGCATACCAGTATCCATCGGGTGCATAACCATAAAACTCACTTTAACTACTTCACCGTCTTTAAACTTTTTTGGTTTAAGTTTAATCAGTGATTTTCTTTTATCTGCCATTTTAATTTCCTCTTACTATTATTTGAACTAGATATGAGCAAAGCCCATATCTCTACGCTAGCCGCTAAGGCACTAAAGCTAACCTCTTACGAGGTAGAAATTCTTTTTACTCTAAAGTCGTAATTATCAACCACAACCACCGATAGTTACTTTCACACTTTGTGAAGCGATTAGAAAATCACCATTACTTAACTCTACTAAAGCAGATACTTCTTGAGTACCACCAAGTTTAATACGAGTTGCAAACATTGCTTTACCATTTGCAGGTGTCAGATTAACATCGACACAGCGAGCATTTGAATTTTTGCCGGCTAAGATATGAATAGCTTTCACATAATCAGCATCAGTCATTGGAGAATCAACCTCAACAGTTACTGGAACAACAGCACCATTTTCAGCAATTTCTGGAAGCTTCAATTTAATTTTTTTAGAAGCTTTTGGAGTTTTACCACCAGTGATAGCATCCACCGCTGTTTTGTAACTCATGGCATTCGGACCTACAAGTTTTGCATCATCTGCAAAACTCATTACTGGCATTACTGCACCAACAGCTGCAACAGCACCTACTTTTTTGAAAAAATCTCTTCTTTGCATAGTATTAATTCCTTTTATTTTTCAGATACAATATATGAAGTAATATCACATATCTCTCTTGGTGTAAATAACTTAGTAGTTAAGTTAACAGTCATGTGCGTATCTTTATTGTCGATACGAGGGTCGGCAATTTTTTGAAAAACAAACTGATTATCTCTTACACCAGTTGCCATAAACATTGCTTTATATCCAGTTAAATCCGGACCAATATTTCCGGCACCACGCGCACCTTCAATATTATGACAAGCAACACAGTTTCCGTATTGCTTTGCAGGTATTTTATCTCCAGGAAGATATGTTTTACCAGCCTTCATCTGTTTTTTTGCTAAGCCCTTAGGTAACTTTCCTTTAGCTTTCTTTCCATTTAAGTTATGGAATATAAAAGAACCTCTAGCAATTGCATCAGCATCAGTTGTAATACAACCAGCTGGCATTGTAAATGTCTTAGCTGGTGCTAATAGATCTTTTTCAATCATCTTACTTGCATTTGGTTTTTCAATTACACCACTATAATCAGCAGCGAAAAGAGAAGCACTTACAAGTAGTGACATCATAAAAGTTTTTTTCATTCTTGTTCTCCCGTTTTTTAGTTTCAGGAGCGAGTTTAACAGCGAAGTGTAAAATTAGTGTAAAATCTTTGTAAAATTAGAATTATTTATGTTTGAGGGGTGTTACTTTTTGGAAAGATATAGAGAAAAGTGCTTCCCTGCTTTAAAGTAGAATCTATTTTAAGTTCTATATTTTGTTCGTCTATGATAGCTTTAACTATATTTAGTCCTATGCCAAACCCACCTTTACTTACATCTTCACGGTAGTATCTGCTAAATATCTCATCTACTTTTTTGATACCAACACCATAATCTTTAAAACTCATATGGCACTGTTCATCTTTTGTATAAAGAGATATATCTATCTCAGAGTTTTCATGCGAATACTTGATGGCGTTTGATATGTTGTTATCTATAACACGCTGAAGTTGTTTAGGATTCATCTCAATCTCAGGGCAAGTATCTATTGATGAGTTAATAGTTATGTTTTTCATACGTGCCACTTCACTAAAGTACTCTATTCTCTCTTTTAAAAACGCAGCCATCTCTATTTTCTCTTTTTCGTACTCCAGCTTATCATGCTTAATAAGATAATCCATATCGTTATATATGTTTGATAAGACCTTTGTTGCTGCTTTCATTCTCTGCATATATTTATTGGTTTCATTTTTACGATTATAGAGATCAATATTTACATTTATAATAGAGAGAGGTGTATTTATCTCATGTACAGAATCTTTTATAAAGTTGTCTAGTTTTTCATTCACCTTTTTAAATGGTTTAGCAAAGGTTTGTAAAAAGAACATACTTAGTATAAAAACTAAGATAACTATACTAAAAAGAATCATTATGACTTTTTCATACACTACTGCAAAAGACAACTTATTTTTAACTATGAGATAGGTTGCCCCAAAGTATCTCTCTTTTGGAAGCTTTACAATAAGATAAGCATCATTACCATCTAGGTGGTATCCATCTTTAAAGTAATTGATTTTATAATCAAGAAGTGTGAAGATTGGCTTAAAACTCTCATCGTACAATCCAGATTCAAATGTTTTAAATCTTGGGTATTCAAAATACTCTTCCGTCTGAGAATACTCTTGCATAGATTTTATAACTAAAAGAGATTTCTCTTTTAAAAGTAACTCATTCTGGATTGAATGGATGTTTTTCATATATATAAAATAGAAAAAAAGTGGTGTTAAGAGCACCACCGAAACCAATAAAGTATATATGAGAGCATACTTCGCAGAGTATTGACTATCTTTCAATTATATATCCCAACCCTCTTCTGTTTTGTATTAACTCACTTGGAAGTTTTTTACGTAGATTATTTAGCTGTACACGAATAGTTGCCGGTTCTACATACTCACCCCATACATCATCTTGTAACATCTGGGTTGAGACTACTATATTTTTATTTTTTATCAACACTTCAAGTATATCTTTTTCAGTCTTTCTTAAAACTATCTCTTCATCATCACAAATCAACTTACTCTTTTTCATGTCATAAGTCACACCATGTCCAAGTGCAACAACTGCACTTTCATCACTAGAGACACTTGCAATAGCTTGATCAATTCGAAGTTCTAACTCCACTAAATCAAAAGGTTTTCGTATATAATCACAGCACCCTCTTTTATAACCCTCTTTTAAATCAGCAGTTTCAGTCATAGATGTTAAAAATATAGCAGGAATTTTAATACCATCTTCTCTTAGTTTTTTCAACATCTCAAATCCATCTAAGGTAGGTACATTTACATCAAGCAGTAAGACATCGTACACCTTGTCATAAACTGCGTCATGCGCTTCTAACCCATCTGCAAAACCATCAACCTCATAACCTATATCAGTTAAAAATTCTTCTATACTTATACGTAGTGAATATTCATCTTCTAAGAGCAGTATTTTCATTTTATCTTCCCATCTATCTTTTTAACTATTTTTCTATCTAACATCATCTGTATCAGCTCATCTTTTGAGTACTTATCAAACTTCTCATACGCTTCATCCAAAAATAGTTCTCTATCCTCTTTATCTATAACATCTTGAAGATAGACCATTGAATCAGCTGAGTATTTATCATATACATTTTTCTCATACTTTTCCTCTTTTACCACATCATAAAGACTACTTCTCGTTACATTAATCAAAAATGATATATCATCTTCTGGATTTCTAAAATACTCTAAATATCTCTCTGGAAGGACAAATATATAAGCACCAATTGCTTGAAAATCACCATCAAACATGGTCTCATAAAATATATACTTACTGTCTTTATGTACTATTTGATTTAACTTAAGCTCTTTAAAATCAACTTCATTTAAAGTCTGAATATGAGAGTAGTTATAGTTTCTGTTTGATACGACATAGTCATCTATTGTTAGATTCTCACTCATTAATACTGCTGTATCTGTATGCTTAACATCTAAAAGTACATAAAGATCAACACCAATAGAGCTAAAAAACTCTGTCATAGATTTAAAAAATGATATTACCTCTACAAAGCCTATAAAAACGCCATCTTTATATATAGGTACGGTCGCTTTTACACCAACTCTTCTTCCTATTTCTACCGATGCACGTGGTGTATTATGCGTTTTAAAATACTCTAAATCTGTTCTATAATCACCTATTGGCATACCAGCATAAACATCATCCCAACTTCTTGCAAAGATATTTAATTCACTTGTAATAACCTGCGCTCTTACATGTCTTGAGGTGTTTTGTTTAATCGTATTAGTGATATCAAAGAGTATCTTATAACCCAAATCTTCATCATCATTTTCCAGTGCATTTATAAGACCTTCATTCTTAGAAAGAAACAGAGCCATCTCTAAGTCATCCATCTCATGAGACTTTAGTTCAGAATCAAGTGCAAGTGTCAGTTGATCTAAAATATGATAAATTTTTTCCTCTTTAATTTTGCCTTTATTATAGAACAGCGCCATAGCGATGAGTATAACAATCACAATAAAAACAAAAATTATCTTTTTTAACATTTAATACACTATCCTCTTAATAATAAAAAATTATAACAAGTTTTAAACTTATTTTGTCTAAAATAGAGATAAATTACAATTTAGTGAGAAAATAATGATTGATGTAAACACCGAAGTATGTGTATGTAATAGTATTACTGCAGGAGAGATGGCAAAATGTATAAAAGAAAACAACTTAAAAACACTCAAAGAGATTATAGAAAATGATATCTGCGCTATTGGTGATAAATGTGAAGCTTGCCACGATGAAGGTTTTCATAATGACGGAATAAATATTCCGCTCATTTTATCAATGGTTGAAAAAGGAAAACTCTAAGACTTTATAAGTTTTAAAACATCCTCAAAACTACCCTCTACTATCTCCAGAGTAGAACAGGCAATCATTAGGTTTATAGGATACTCAAAATCTTCTATAAATCTATCATCTTTATCCCAAAACAGTCCGTTATCCTCTTTTGTATCTGTAAACTGTTCGATATAACTGCGTTTACTCTGCATGTATCCATATACTTTTTTGCCCTTAGCATACGCATAACCACACTCCCACACAGTTCCGCTATCTGCCTCTTTCCCACGAAAAGAGTTTAAGTTTGCGATAACTATGTCACACTCATCTATAAGCTTCTCATTTGCAACGAAGATATCCTGAGCTATTTTTCTTTTTTCTTGGTTAAAATCTATTACATTGTCCAGAGGATACTCTCCACTAAAGCCATATTTTTCACATAACTCTGTATATCTTTTTCCAATCTCTATAGAATCTCTCTCAAATACATCCGGACCAGCTATATATATTGTTTGCAACTATTCATCCTCTGATATTTTTTTATATCTCTCTTCTAAATATAAAAACATCTTAGTAGTGTAGTGCATAGGAACAAACCAAACGAATACACCTACAGGCAGACTAAATACTATAGAGATATCATTCTCTTTTAAATAGTTTTCGGTGATATACATTATGTAAAAGGCATAAAAGGTGATAGATACACCAACAAAGTACTTTGTATATATTACAAGAGTAAAAATCACACCTGATTTTTTCATTTTTAAAGCAGTGTAGTAAATAACTCCAGACACTAAAACAATTAGTGCTACATACTGGACTAACTCATTTATATTTAACATATTTTCTCTTTTAATTTACACTATTTTTCCATCTCTTTTATTGCCATAATCGCTGCCATAATTAATGGATAACTTGTTGGTGCAGCTGTAAGCATAGGCTGTGTTGCTACCTGCATTGACATAACACTATATACATTTTTTCCAGACTCAATTATATGCCCGATTAAGTTTATTATTTCACCAACCTCATCACCACCAATAACCTGTCCACCTAAAACTTGACCACTGTATCTTGATACTATTAGCTTCACATATTGCTCACGAGTTCCTGGCATCTTAGCAGGATGACGATTTATCCCTTTAAATGAACCGATTACCATTGTAGTATTTGTTTTAACTTCTGCTTTATCAGCCGTAACACCTGCTGATGCAAAAACAGTATCCCCTATTTTTGTTGAAAAAATAGAGATAGTTCCACTCATACCTTTTAAATATTTTATGCCATATATAGAACTTCCAGCAACTCTTGCTTCTGCTGCTGATGTTGAAGCTAACATAACTTTTGAGGGTGCTTTAGATATAAAACCTCTTCTAGCAGTACAATCACCAACAGCAAATATATCTTGATTCTCTGTTCTCATATAGTCATCAACCCAAATCCCACCATAATGCCCTAAAGATATTCCAGCCTTATCTGCTAATTGTGTATTTGGTTTATATCCTGTTGCAAGGATAACAACATCTGCATCAACAACTCTTCCACTTTTTAGTTTTACACCATTTACAATATTATCACCATTTTTATCAACAATCTCAACTACTCGGTCAGAACCAATATAGTTAACACCTGCATTTGTCACAATTTTTTGAGCTTCTTGGGCTATATCAGAATCAAAAGCTCTATTGAGTATAAATTCACTTCCACCAACAACAGTTACATTCTTCCCAATATCTGCAAACTCCATAGCTATTTCAATACCGATAAATCCACTACCTACAA
>JAGGWO010000072.1 GCA_021157485.1 Sulfurimonas sp.
AGAATGGGTGCTGGTAAAGTAGGTGATGGTCTTCCTGCTCTAATCCGTGCTGTTGAAAAAGAAGGTCTAAAAGTTGTATGGTCTTGTGATCCTATGCATGGTAATACTATCAAGTCTTCAAACAACTATAAAACTCGTCCCGTAGATGCAATTCTTACTGAGATGAAAGAGTTCTTCCAAGTTCATAAAGCTGAAGGTACTTTTGGTGGTGGTGTTCACTTAGAGATGACTGGTAAAAATGTTACTGAGTGTATCGGTGGTAGTTTTACAGTAACTGAAGAGGACTTGTCTTCTCGTTACCATACTCACTGTGACCCGCGTTTAAACGCAGACCAAGCTTTAGAATTAGCATTTTTAATTGCTGATTCTCTTAAAGAGGGTCAAAAGTAGAACTTTAGTCATTCCGGATTTAATCCGGAATCTAAGTTATGCGTTATTAATTTCTTCTACCTTTTCTTCAATTAAAAACAGGTCTTCCATTTTTTGCTCATATATTTCTTCTAGCTCTGCTAATTCTTTAGCTAATGCACTCAAACCTATCTCTTCATAACATTTTGGATCAGATAGACAGCTATTTTTTTCTTCTATTTTTTCTTCAAGTTCTTCTATTTCAAGTGGTAGTTTCTCTAAAGAAATTTTTTCTTTAAATGTAAGTTTTAAAGCTTTTGGCTTCTTCTTGACAACTTCAACTACTTTTTCGACTTTGGCAGTGGCTTCCATCTCATCAAGTTCTTTTAACTCTTTTTCCAGTTCCAAATACTCAGAGTATTGCTGGTGTGACTCTTCTATCTCTTTGTTTGGCTGAAATATAAATAGCTTTTTAGCAATTTTATCTACAAAATATCTATCATGACTCACTATGATAACTGCACCTGTAAAGTTCGTGAGTTGCTCTTCTAGTATATTAATAGTTGGAATATCTAAGTCATTTGTAGGCTCATCAAGGATTAATATATCAACATCTTTAGTAAAGAGTAGGGCGAGTGCAATACGGTTTTTTTCACCACCACTTAAAATACCTACTTTTTTCTCTAAAAACTCTCTAGGAAAAAGGAAGTTTTTTAGGTAACCATATACATGCATATCTTTTCCACGTACACTTACTCTATCTCCACCATGAGGGCAGAAAGTTTCCATAAGATTTTTATCATCATCAAGAAGTTCACGATGCTGGTCAAAATAACCTATCTTAAAATCACCCTGTTTAATCTTTCCACTTGTTGGCTCCATTCTGCCAAGAAGTGCTTTTAGCAGTGTTGATTTTCCACTTCCATTTGGGCCAACGATGGCAATAACATCTTTTTGAAGTATACGAGTTGTAAAGTTTTTTAAAAGCTCTTTATTTCCAAGAGTAAGACCTAAGTTTTCTACTTCAAAAAGCATTTTTTGTTTGTTGATACTTTTGTCACGATTGAAGTGTTTAGCCTCACGTTGAAGTTCAATAGACATTTTTCGTATCTTAGCAGGATTGTTTTTAGCATCCTCTCGTAGATTCATTAGTCTCTCTTTTCGACCTTCGTTGCGTTTAAGCCTTGCTCGAACACCTCTTGCATACCAAGCATTTTCTCTCTTTAGAATATCGAGAAGATTATCATGCTGTTTTTGAAGAGTTCGAATATGTTCTGCTTTTTGTGTCAGATAGTCGCTATATCCACCGCTATATTCTCTAAGAGCACAATCCTCAACCTCTATAGATTTAGTAGCAATTCTATCAATAAAATATCTATCGTGAGAGATAAAAACAAGTGTAAACTTCTCTTTTAAAATGAGCTCTTCTAAAAACTCAACCATATAAACGTCAAGGTGGTTGGTAGGCTCATCAAGAAGTAAAATATCTGGTTTTTGAAGTAATAAAGAGGCTAGGGCAACACGACGTTGTTCACCACCACTTAATAGATTTATATTTCTATCTTCATACTGCTTGAGGTCAAAGTGTTGAATGATTCTCTCTATCTTATCATCTAAGTTCCAAGCATTATGATGCTCAATATAACGTGAGAGCTTTTCATGCTCATCTATAATTTTAGGATTGTCAAAATCTTCTGCTAGAAGCAGTGAGAGTTCATTATATCTCTCTTTTGCGTGGTTGAGCTCATCAAGTCCAGCCTCAACAGCTTCTCTTACGCTATGTCCCTCTTGAAAATTAGGTCTTTGGTCTAGCATCTTAACTTCAAGGTTGCGTTTGGTGATTCTCTCACCACCATCGGCCTCAAGTGTACCGTTCACTATCTTCATCAATGTAGATTTGCCACTACCATTTTTACCGATAATAACGATTCTCTCACCCTCATCAATATGAAAGTTTACCTCTGTCAAAATCTTTTGTGCGGAGTAGTGTTTAGAGATGTTTTGTAGGTCTATTAGTGCCATGATGTTTTTATAAACTCCCTAGTTTACGGGTTAAATTAAGGTTCTGTATTGAAATATTTTTACTTAAATTTGTGTAATGATACCGACTAGGATGTTAATACAAGCTTTTTGTTTCTATTGGATTTTTACAACTATACTATATGATACAAGACGATATTTTAAATAAAAATATATAAGTAACTTAATTCATTCTTAGTAAGTTAATTCTATGTTAAGTGTTTACTTGTTATCATTATCAATAAAACTGATATATAGGTAATATAAATGTCAATCAAAGATAAAATGCAAGAAGTTAAAAAAGAGTTGTTATTGCAAGAAGCCTCTAAAGAATTTGAAAAAATTGGATATGAGCATATGAAAGTTGCTGATTTAGCGAAAACTGCACAAGTTTCAGTTGGTACAATTTACGCACTATTTAACTCAAAAGAGGGTTTATACATTGCCTATATAGAACACCAAATAGATAATTTCTTTGTTGAGTTAGAACAAAGAGCTTTATCTAAAAGTACTCCTCAAGAGAAAATACATACATTTATAGAACTGAAATTTTCATACTATAATCAAAAACGAAAAGCGATAGAACAGAGTGCTACAAATAATCCACTCTTTTTTAATACTCTTTATAAAGAACATTCAAAACCATTTCAAAAGATATACAGATACCTTGCAAAATGTTTCATAGAGCTAAATCCTACATTTGATGAAGCTGGAGCGATGCGAATGGCATTTGGAATTAATGGATTTAGTGATGGCTACATAAGTCAATGGCTGGAGCTAAATGATAACCTCATGAGTAAGGTAGATGAAGTCTCAGAGCTATTCAGTTGTATGGTAGAGAGCTGTAATGAATACTAAAAACTATAAGAAAAATATTGCTGGAAAATTAGCAGAAGGTTTTATAGAGCATCCACTTACTTTAATGCTTAGTCTTTTTATAATTGTTATGGGCTATATAACCTTGCAAATTTCACCAAGAGAAGCAAACCCTCAAATTGTTGTTGCTGGTGGCGCTGTAATAGTTCCTTATCCTGGAGTAAAAGCAAGTGAAATTCAAAAAGTTATAGTTGAACCTTTAGAGAGACGACTTCGTGAAGTCGAAGGAGTTGAAGATATTTATGGGATTGCTCAAGACAATGTAGCCATTTTAAATGTTAAATTTTTTCTTGGACAAGAGCGTGATAAAGCTAATTTTAGACTTTATAATAGTGTGCTAAGAAATATTAGTGTTTTACCTCAAGAGATAATGCAACCCATAGTAAAAACAATGGATATTGATACCGATATAGCTATCGCTTCTATCGCTTTTTATCCTAAAGATCCTTCCATATCAATGACTGAACTTTACAAGAAAGTATCTAAAATTCAAACAAAAATTAATCGTATTGAAAATGTAGCTATTACTGATTTGATTGGGGAGAGAAAGGAACAGTACAATATTGAGGTAAATCTTCATAAGTTGACTGCTTTTCATCTCTCACTAGGGCAAGTTTTAAAATCTATAGAGGGATTAACATCAAGAATTCCAGATATTACAGGAAGAACGAATGATAATAAAATAGTTGTCTTTGGTGTTACTAAAGCTATACGAAACACTAACGATATAAATAATTTAATCATTGCTATTTATGGTGGTTCCCCAATATATATAAGAGATATAGCAACTGTTATAAAGTCTGATGATATTCAAAATATGAAATCAGCAACATTGACATATGCTCAAAATGGTCTGGGTAAAGAGATACCACAAACAACAATAAGTGTCACTAAAAAACGTGGTGCAAATGTTGTAGATGTTAATGAAGCAATCTTCTCCCTTATGGATTCGCTCAAACCGGAATTAGATAAAGATAAAATAGGATTTATTATTACAAGAGACGATGGTTATACTGCAAATCACTCCGTTAATGAACTTGTGATGCATATTGTAATATCAGTCATTATTATAGGTGTTTTACTGATAATTACACTTGGTTATAAAGAAGCGTTTATTGTCACACTTACCGTACCTATGATTATATCTTTAACTCTATTCGCAGGATATATGCTAGGGCAAAGTATCAACAAAATTTCACTTTTTGCTTTACTGCTCAGTCTTGGTCTCTTGGTTGATTCGGCAATAATTGTTATAGAAAATATTCATAGGCACTTTCATGACCACGATGCAGGAAATAAAACAGTAAAAGAGATAGCTATTGCAGCAACAAATGAGGTTGGAAATCCTACAAACTTAGCAACAATAGCAATAATTATGACCTTTTTGACTATGTTTTTGGTTGGAGGAACTGTTGGACAATACATCAGACCTATCGCTATTTTTGCTCCCTTAGCAATGTTTTTCTCGCTGATAGTAGCATATATATTTACTCCATATTTTGTAAATAAATTTATGAATAAGGATGACTAAAATGAAAAAAAATAAAATTATAGAGTCTTCTGTATATGCACTTTTACAAAGCAAAACTAAAAAAACATTTACAATATTATTTATGCTTCTTGCTTTAGTCTCATCTGTTTTACTTGTTACCTCAGAATTAGTAAAAGTAAAACTACTTCCAAATCAATACGCAGACAACTTTACAATTTACATTGACTTGCCGGAGGGTAAATCAGTTTATGAAACTAAAGAAGTAACAAGCTGTATAGTTCAAACTCTTAAAAAAGAGGAGATTATTACAGATATGTCTATCTTTTTAGGAGAGAGTGCTCCTGTTGATTTTTCTGGAATGTTAAAGGGTCGCCCTTTAAGTAGTGGTGAGAACATTGCAAATATGCTTATAAATCTAAAAAAAGAGCATGAGAGAGAAGAGAGTTCGGTTGCTGCTGTTCACAGACTTAGACCTATTATTCAAAAAAACTGTTCTATGCATAATGCAAATATTAAGTTTGTTGAAGCTCCTGCAGGACCTCCTTATTTAGCTGCTATTGTTTTAGAAGTTACAAGTGACGATAATCTTGCTTCAATGGAAAAATTAGCTTATAAACTAGAAAAAATATTTAGAATGACACAAGGATTAGTTGATATTGATGTATTAGCAGATGAAAATTTTAAAAGGTTTGATGTTTCTTTTAATAGAGAAAAAATTCTAAAATCAAACTTACAGTTAGACCAAGTAAAAAAGATACTCTATCTTTCATTTGAAGGTATGAACATAGCATATAGTAATGATGCAAATGCCCAGAACCAAATACCTATTCATCTTGTACTAGATAAAAAAACAAAACGCTTTAGTTCATCTAGTAAAAAAGAACTTTTGAATAAGTTCTCAGAAATTAAACTCATGAACTCATTAGGTATGCTTGTGCCTTTAAGTGAATTGGTTACAATAAACGCAACAACCAATAAGCATAAAATAGTTTCAAAAAATTTATCTCCACTTATAAATGTAGTTGGAGAAACTGATGAAATAAGTCAAATTTACGCACTTCTTGAGATAAGAGAAAATATCCTTAAAGAGTTGTCAAATGAGTATGATATAGAAAAATCGAGTATGTTAGATTATAATCTTGTAGATAAAAAAACTAAAGAAAAATTCAATCTTCATTGGGACGGAGAGCAGAAAGTATCTATGGATACTATAACAGATTTAAGTATGGCTCTTGGCGTTGCAATAGTATTGATATTTTTTATGATGGTAGTTTATTATAAAAACTTTTCACTTGCAACCGCCATTATTTTAGCTAGTTTCATATCAATTGTTGGAGTTATATATATGCATCTCATTTGGGATATGCTTACACCAACAAATTTTTATATGTCTGGAACCTCTCTTATCGGATTTATTGCGCTTATTGGAATAAATTCTAGGAACTCACTGCTAATCATTGACTTTGCAAAACAGTTAGTAGAAGAGCAGAACTTAAGTGTTGATAGAGCGATAGCAGTCTCTGTTAATACAAGAGCTAAGCCAATACTACTTACTGTACTTGCCATTATATTTGCAAGTGCATTATTGGCAACTGACCCTGTATTTGGTGGTCTTGGAGTTGCACTTATTGGAGGAACATTAGCAGCTTATGCAGTTTCATTGTTTATTGTTCCTATTATTATTCAAAAGCCATTGTTAAATAAATACCCGCTACAAAAGGAGATTGATGAAGAGAAATAAATTGTTTTGTTGGTTATAGTGGTAGAGTTTACATTTATATTGTAGACTTAAATATATAATAAAATCAAAAGGAAGTATTATGTCTAAAGATAGATTAAACGAATTAAAAGAAGAGTTAAAATTAGCAAATGAAGCGAATGAACTTACTGCTCAAAACATAGGTAAAATTGTAAGTAATACAACCACCAGTATATTAAAAGAGTTGAAATTCGACAGAGACATGACAGCAGATGCACTAAAAGATGTTTTAGACACTACATCAGATTCGTTAAAAGAGCTTGGAGAGTTGAGTGCTCAAAATATAAAGGCTAGCAGTGATGGTGCACAAAAAGCCTTGAAAAAAGAGTTAAATAAAAAATCTAAGAAACTTGAAAAAGTTTATCATATTTTAACAGACGATGTAAAAGAGGATGTTATAAAGAAAGTAGATACATTTAAGGCTTTTAGTGAATTATCATTGGATGTGTTACAGCATGTGGCAGATGGAGCAATTAAAGGTGCTCATGAAGTATTAGATAAAAAGAGTAAGAAAAAAAACAAAAAGAGTAAGAAAAAGTCATGATTAAAATATCTCAAACCATTGCTAATACAAAAAGAATTGGTCAGATTATTACTATTTTATCCAAAAATGGTTTTGATGATATTATTAAAAAGATAAATTTTGAAGGGAGTTTCAGACTCCCTATTTCCAAAGATACAAACAGAGATAATTTGTCTAAAAGTCAAAGAATTAAAAAAACAGTAGAAGAGTTAGGACCTTCATTTATAAAACTAGCTCAAATGCTATCTACTAGACCTGATTTAATATCTTTAGAATTGGTTCACGAATTTGAAAAACTTCAAGATAGTGTTAGCCCAGTGGATATAAATGAAATTAATCCTATATTTAAAGAAGAGTTTGACAAAGAACAAGAAGAAATTTTTGCCAAACCCTTAGAGTTATTAGCAACAGCATCTATCGGTCAAGTCTATAAAGGAGAACTTTTAAACGGTAATGAAGTAGTAGTAAAAGTTTTAAAACCAAAGATTGATGAAATTATTAAAAATGATTTAGATATTTTGAAAAAAATTGCTTCATTGTTTGATGATGCGTTTGTAGATTACGGAATTAACTCTATGCTAGATATTGTAAAGGAGTTTGAACGCAGTATCAAAAATGAGCTAAATTTTAAACTTGAGGCTATAAACTTAACTAGATTTGGGGCTATATTTAAAGATGATGATAGGATAAAAGTTCCAAAACTTTATAAAGAGTATTCAACTAATAAAATTATTATGATGGAGTTTATTAATGGGATCAAAGTTTCAAATATAGAACAATTAAAGCACAACAGTATAGATACAAAAGAGATAGCAAAAAAAGGGTTTGAACTACTTTGTGAGCAAATTTTTAAATATAGATTTTTTCACGCTGA
>JAGGWO010000059.1 GCA_021157485.1 Sulfurimonas sp.
ATAAAACGCAAATATCTTTTTTTGTTTTGAGAGTAACATGATTAAAACGGCAGTTAAACGCGAGGGTATATAGTTTAAAATATCATCTAAGATTGCGGCGGCTTTACCGTAGTTTTCATAGCGTTTATTTCTATACCCGACCATAGAATCCATGGTGTTTACTGTCTTGTAGAGAATAATTCCAGGAAGATTAAATAGTAGAAGATAAAAAAGAGGTGCGATAACTCCATCGCTAAGGTTTTCAGCATAGGTCTCAATCGCTGCTTTGTAAATATCACTCTCACTCATATGCTCAGTGTCACGACTAACTAACATAGAGATGGCACTCTTTTTATCTTCACAAAACAGGATTTCTTTTACGGAGTCGTGTAACATTTTGTGAGCTATGAAAACCGAAGCAATAATTGAAGAAAAAATGATATATATAAAAGTTGGAAGAGCCATTAGGTAAAGCTCTATTACCATACTCAAACCACCAACGATTAAAAGAGTAAATATAACTAACAAAACTCCTCTACTCACGCTATCTTTGTAAAACTTATTTTCAAAAAAGTTTATTAGCTTGCCGATTATCTCAATAGGATGTAGTTTAAATGGAAACTCTCCAAAAATCTTATCAATAATATATGCAAAGAAGGCTATTAAAATATTACTCATTTAGAGCCTTGAGTATATCGTTCATATTGACGTGTCTGTCGATATGATTTGTAAACTCTTTTATAGCACTTTTTTTATACTTTTTAAAATTATATCCTCGATATTTTGCATCTATTTTAGAAAAGATTTTGTTTCTTATTGCATCGTTGTCAAATAGTCCATGAATGAAAGTTCCAAAAAGATTACCACTCTCTTTATACCTTTTTTTAGCAGTTCCGTTATGAATTTCATAGCCATCAACCATGATATCAGAGATATTGTAAGTGCCTTTTTTAACTATCTTCTCTTTTTGAAAAACTATATCCCCTTTAAATCTAGCAAACCCTTTTATCTCTTTTAAATCTGACTCGATTTGTTTGGGATCAAGAAGTCTCTCAAACATCATCTCATAACCACCACAGATTGCCACTATATTTTTCTTTTTATCTTGTAAAACAGCTTCAAACCCACGCTTATGTAACCATTTTAAATCATCAATAACTCGTTTAGAACCCGGAACTATAACAAAGTCACAGTTTCTCGCGTCACCTGCGTTTGAGATAAATGAAAGCTCTATCTCTCTATCTGCAACAAGCGGTTCAAAGTCTGTAAAGTTACTGATATGAGGAAGTTTAATAACACCGACTTTGATGATGGATTGAGTTGTGTCTTGGATATAGTTCATAATAGATTCACTATCTTCAAAGCCAAGATTAAAAGGCTTAAATGGCACAACTCCTAGAACAGGTATTTTAAATCTTTCTTCAATTATCTTAACACCTTCATCAAAAAGAGTCATATCTCCTTGAAATTTATTTACGATAACTCCTATGATATTTTTACGAAGTTTCTTAGGAAGTAAATTATAAACGCCATAAATAGAAGCAAAAACACCACCTCTTTGAATATCAGCAACTAAAATAATCTTAGTGTTAAACTCATCAGCTACATAGATGTTAGAGAGGTCTTTATCCATGAGGTTTAATTCTACTGGACTTCCAGCACCTTCTGCGACTATACAATCATACTGCGTTTGAAGAGCCTTGAAAGCCTTCTTGACGTGAGGTTGTAGAGTTTTTATATCACGATAGTAAGACCAAACATCTTTATTCCCAACACTCTTACCATTCACAATCATATGAGCCTTAGATTTCCCACCAGACTTTAGAAGAATTGGGTTCATATTTGGTGAAGTTCTAAGTCCAATTGCTTCTGCGGCAAAGTATTGAGGAATAGCAATCTCTCCACCCTCATCTGTAACTTGAGAGTTGTTTGAGACGTTTTGAGCTTTAAATGGAGCTACTTTTATACCTCTATGATGCAGTAGATAAGTTATAGCAAAACTAAGAGTTGATTTACCAGCGTCAGAGCTTGTTCCGAAGATACTAAGTGAGTTCATTTAAAACCTTTGTTAGTGTTTTGTGTGAGTTAGTATCTTTGACTGCAAAGCGTAGATAACTATTATCTAAGAAATCAAAGCTTCCGCATTTTCTCACTAAAATTTTGTTTTTATAAAGATGTCTGAAAATCTTTTTGGCATATTTAGATTTTATGAGAATAAAGTTTGCATCACTCTTATATATTTTAGAAAATAGTTCTGATTTTTTAAGTAATTTTAGAAGCTCTTTTTTCATCTTTTTATGATGCTTGTTACTCTCACGTGAGAACTTTTTCTTTTGGAGTTTTTTACTCAAATACTCCACATCAAAGGATGAGAGATTCCAAAGAGGAGTTTGTAGCGCTTTAATATTGCGTTTATGAGAAAAAATAGCGCCAATTCTTACTCCAGCACAAGCATAAAACTTTGTAAAAGATTGGATAATATAAAGTTTTTTATAATTATTTATTTGATTTCTCAAAGATTTTAGATTTTCGAATTCTAAAAAGGATTCATCTAAAATGATAGTGCAGTTTTGCTTCTCCCAGAGATTAAATAGTCTCTTCACATCATAATATTTTCCATCTGGAGTAGAGGGGTTTACAAAGACAACAGTTGCATTGCGTTTAGGCTTTTTATATAGCTCTTTAAAGCGGTTGATTTTATGGATATTTTTATCTGAGAGTTTCGCTGCGTTTTCATACTCTCCATAGAGTGGAGCATAGAGATAAATCTCTTTAGATTGCAAGCTTTTTATGAGTTCAAAGATTGCAGAAGTCGCTCCATTATAAAGTGCTATTTGTTTCTTTTTTATCTTTAGCTTATTGGCTATTATTCTCTTTAAAGCACTATAGGAGCTATCACTATAGTTGACTAACAGCTCTTTTGTTAGTGTTATCTCATTGTTTATGTAGTAGCTATTTACATTTGAAGAGAAGTCAATAATCTCACTGCTTTTACATCCAAGTTTTTTTGCTACTTTATATATTCCTGCACCATGTTTCATAATAACTCTTTTGCTCTATGAGGATTTTTATACTTGTCAATTCGCAGCAGAGCATAAAACTCAGAAGCTATCTTCATTGTATTTATTAGCTCTTCTCTTTTTACCTTTTTTGGAGCTCTCTGGTTATATGTATTTAAAAAGAGGTTTATAAAATAGCTTGAGTGTTTTTTCGCATCAAACGCAACTAAACAAACAGCCATATCAAAAACAAACTCCCCACATCCTCCATCTATAAAATCAAAGACACCTATTTTATCTTTGTCAAACAGAGTATTGTCTTTAAATATATCTCCATGTATAAAACCATCATTTTTTGGTTTATAGTTCTGTAATGATTGAAGTTTTTTATAGTAAAAATAGTAGTTGTGTTTTGTAAAGTTAAGTATCTCTTTTAAGTTGAAGTTCTCTATAAACGCAGAGTTGCATTTCATGTTTTGCGTTTGTCTGTGAAACTTTGCTAAGAATCTTGCAAGAGCTTGGACATGGTAACTCTTTATAGTTTTTGGCTCACTGCCTTTGAGTTTTTCATATAAAAACCACTCACCATTTTGGGCTAAGTATTTTGAAACAGGTAGAGATACAGCAGATAAAGTACTAAGAAGTTGTATATCTCTTTTTATGTCAACATCCCGTTCATACTTTTTTAGAACAAATTTATCTGTAAGATAGGTAGTGTCCATAATACCAGACTTGCTTGGGCTTAAAGAGTTTATACTAAAAGATGGGAAAAGTTTTTTAGCTTCTTTAAGTGTAATGTGAGTGATAACGCCCATTTAAGCTTGGCA
>JAGGWO010000154.1 GCA_021157485.1 Sulfurimonas sp.
ATGCATCATTTGGTCGTGGTCATGCTCACGATTTAGCTGACTTTACTACTTACCATAGAGTTCGTGGACTTAAATGGCCAGTTGTTGATGGTAAAGAGACTCAGTGGAGATTTAATGCTAAGTACGATCCATATGCAGCTAAAGCAGTAGCTAAATCTGGAAATGGCTCAACTCACGCATTCTATGGTACACTAGCTAAAGCACTAACGCAAGGTGATTTACGTGGTATCAAAGACAAAAAGAAAAAATCTCTAAAAAATAAAGCAAAAATATTTGCTCGTCCATATATGGATCCTCCAGAAATGCCAAATAAAGAGTATGATACTTGGTTATGTACAGGTCGTGTACTTGAGCACTGGCACTCAGGAACAATGACAATGCGTGTACCTGAACTATTCCGTGCAGTTCCAGAAGCGTTATGTTATATGAGTCCTTTAACAGCGAAAGAGAAAGGCCTAAAACAAGGTGATCTTTGTTGGGTTGAATCACGTCGTGGTAAAGTAAAAGCTCACGTTGAAACTCGTGGTAGAAATAGACCTCCTCGCGGACTTGTATTTGTTCCATGGTTTGATGAGAAAGTATTTATAAACAAAGTTTGTCTTGATGCGACATGTCCGCAGTCGAAACAAACAGATTATAAAAAATGTGCTGTAAAAATTTACAAAGCATAAGTAAACTATAGAAAGGTAAGGGAAGTATCGTTTTGAGCGAAATGAAACCTAAAAAGAAAAAACAACCGATGAGCGATAGAAGAAAGTTCATTCTCAACATGGCAAGAGGCGTAGGTCTCACTGCTATGGGTGGATTTGTGTGGAGTGCATATGTTGATGAAGTAACTGCTTCATCGCTAGTGCTTAGGCCACCAGGTGCACTTGAAGAGAAAGATTTTCTTCGTACTTGTATAAAATGTGGGCTTTGTGTTGAAGCCTGTCCGTATGATACGCTTGTACTCGCAAAACCTGGTGACCATAAACCTCTAGGGACTCCATATTTTGTACCTAGAGAAGTGCCTTGTTATATGTGTCCAGATATTCCGTGTGTACCTGTATGTCCTACAGGTGCCTTAGATGAATCTAGTGTCACAACTGATGGAAATTTAGATATTAATATAGCTGATATGGGACTTGCTGTCATAGATAAGGATAGCTGTATAGCCTTTTGGGGAATACAGTGTGATGCTTGTTATAGAGCATGTCCAATTTTAGGTGAAGCAATTACAATTGATTACGAGCAAAATACTAGGACTGGGAAACATGCTTTCATGAAACCAGTTGTTCATAGTGATGCTTGTACCGGTTGTGGCCTTTGTGAAAGAGCATGTGTAACTGAAAAGCCTGCTATCTTTATCCTTCCTCGTGAAACAGCGATGGGTAAAGCGGGTAATTACTATATTAAAGGTTGGGATAAAGAGGACGAAAAGCGTTTAGAAAATGCTGAAGAAATCAAAACAACAACCGACTTAAGTAAGCAAAAAGCTTCAGATAAGTTAAATAGCGATATGTTGGAGGATTTATATTAATGAGAAATCTTTGGAATCATTACCGTTATCTAATTTTAAGAAGAGTTACTCAGATTGGTTTACTATTTCTTTACTTTGGTGCTAATGCTTGGGGATGGACTCTGATTCAAGGTAATCTTAGTTCATCAATTATTTTAGGCATTATTCCAATGAGTGATCCTTATGCTGCACTGCAAATGTTAGCGGCAGGTGCTGTTTTAAGTGTTGATTTACTTATTGGTGTTGGCGTTGTAACTATATTTTATCTACTATTTGGCGGTCGTGCCTTTTGTAGTTGGGTTTGTCCTATAAATATGATTACTGATGCGGCAAATGGCCTAAGAAAAGTTATTGGTATCAATCGTGTTCAAGGTATAAAACAACCAGCATCTAGAAAGATTAGATACTGGGTTTTAGCACTAAGTCTAATAATATCAGCAATAATGGGTGTAGCAGCTTTTGAGTTTGTATCACCTATATCTATGGTCCATAGAGGAATTGTATTTGGTTTAGGATTTGGTTGGGCTGCAATGCTAATCATTTTTCTTTTTGACCTTTTTGTTCTAAAAAATGGGTGGTGTGGACATATCTGCCCACTCGGTGGATTTTATTCACTTTTAGGAAAATTCAGTTTAATTAGAGTGCAACACTATGAAGAAAACTGTACTTTATGTATGAAATGTAAAGATGTTTGTCCTGAGCATCAAGTACTCTATATGATAGGTAAAGAGAGTTTACCTGTCCTTTCTGGAGAGTGTACAAACTGTGCCAGATGTATAGAAGTATGTGATGACGATGCTTTGGGATTTTCGGTAAGAAATATGGCAAAAAACAAGAAAACGGGAGAGTAAAATGAAAATAATAAGTAAAATAACACTTGGTTTAGCAACAGCTACACTTCTATTTGTTGGATGTGCAGACAATGCTACACCAGCTGGTTCTGAATCAGTAAAAGCTACAATAAGTGAAGAGTCACTAGGTCTTAGAAAGACAACACTTAACAATGAAAGTGTAAATCCACATGGAACTTCATATGGAAAAGATGCTGCTGGTAGCAGTACTAAAATTAAAAGAGCATTCCAGGATGCTCCACCAATGGTTCCTCATGATACAGAGGGAATGTTACCGATTACTATCAATAACAACCAATGTATCGCTTGTCATGATCCAGCTGTTGCAAAAGATATGGGTGCAACTCCATATCCAACATCTCACATGACTAACTTTAGACCACAAAGTAGTCATGCTATTAAAGGTGAAAACACATCAAGCGAAAAATTAGCTAATATTTCTATCCAAAAAGAAAATAAGCTAGTTGGTGCTAGATTTAACTGTTCACAGTGTCACGCTCCACAAGATACTGGTGCTTTAGCAGTACCAAATACTTTTGAAGCTGACTACACAAGTGCAAACGGTGCAAGTGCATCTAGTTGGGATGAGAGTAAATTTATGGAAGGAATCGATACTACTAAGTAGTAATAGATTTAATGGAAAGAAGAGAGCTTTTTAGCTTTCTCTCTTCCTCACTAAAAGGTGCAGGAAACGAGAAAGAAATAATAATTAGACCACCTTACTACAGTGATATAACTGCGTTTGATACAGAGTGTCAGAACTGTGACGGGAAATGCGCCACTTTGTGTCAAGAGCAGATTATAATTATAGGTGAAGATAAAACACCGAGACTCAATATGAAAGAGAGTGGTTGTACATATTGTGATGATTGTGCGATAGCATGTAAACCGAATGTACTCAGAGTAGAAGATAAACAACTAATTGATGCTGGTATACGGATAAATGAATCAACTTGCATGAGTTGGCAAGGTATAATGTGTTTTTCATGCAAGGATCCATGTTTAGAAGATGCAATAGAGTTTAAGGCCATGTTCATGCCTACTATAAATCAAGAAAAATGTACATCATGTGGATTTTGTATAAGTCGATGTCCAAGTTATGCAATTGATATTATTCAAATCAAGAAGGAACATAAAGATGATATATAAACTAATTTTGATTTTTTCATTGCTCTTCGTAGGGCTTAATGCTAAAGATTTAACTCCTACCTATGTATACAAAGCAAGTGGTGGTGTAACTGATATAGTTACTGGAAATGGTAAAATTTATGTATCCACACAAGCGAGTTGTGTAAATATATATGATTTAAAAACAAAAAAATTAATTCAAACAATTAGTATCCCTAAAATCAAAGACTTTATGGGTGATATAATTGATGCAAAAGTTTATAATGTTGACATATATAAAGATAAAATCCTCCTTACTTCTCAAGGTGAAAAAGGATTTAGAGAAGTCCATATTTATGATAAAGGCAAACAATACACCGCTATTTCAGTAGAAAAAAAATTGTATATAGCAAAGGCAAAATTTATAAATGAAGATACAATTGTCTTTTCCCTTCTAGGTAATCAGATGTACCTTTATAACATCAAAGAGAATAAAGTAATATGGAAGATTGACGTCAAGCCTAAGGATGCAGACTTTAACTCAACTTTTGCAGACTTCGCCCTAAATGAAGATAGATCAATCGCTGTGGTGGCTGATGAAAGTGGTGATTTAAAGCTTGTTGATATTAAAAAAGGCGAGGTTATCAAGATTCTTGCTAATAAAAATCTTGATAAAGTATTTAAGGTTGATTATAAAAACAATAAAATTATTACTGCTGGTCAAGATGGAAGGTGTGTCGTTTATGATTTAAAAAATAATCATGATTATTTTTTAAGAGAAAAACATTGGTTTTTAATTTACGGTGCTGGACTATCACCAAGTGCAAAGCTAGGTGCATTTTCAAGTGATGAACAGAATAATGTAACAATCTTTAAGACTAATACAAAAAGTAAAAAATATAAACTTCTTAAAAATAGTATGACCCTAACAGGCGTATTATTTATATCAGAAGATGAAGTATTTATTACAACAGACTCTAATGAGTTTAACTACTATAAATTAAAATAGGATTATAAGATGCAATATAATGAAAGTGAATTTTTAGTTGAAACTGAAGTTCCAGAACATGAATTGATAATTTCAAGAACTACATTAGAGGGTGCTATTAGCTACGCAAATGAAGCGTTTTGTGAAATAAGCGGATACACAGAAGATGAACTTATTGGAAAACAACACAATATTGTACGTCACCCAGATATGCCAAAAGCTGCGTTTAAAGATTTATGGGAAACTATAAAAAATAAAAAACAGTGGATAGGTATAGTAAAAAATCTTCGTAAAGACAAAGGATACTACTGGGTTCAGGCAATAGTTTCTGGTGTATACAAAGATGGAATACTAATCGAGTATAAATCTTTAAGAACTCCTATAAGTTACGAAGAAAAATTAAAATATCAAATATTATATGATAGAATGCGTCAAGAAAATGGTGAACCTACCAGAAAAGTAATTTACGAATAAAACTAAGGAAAATCAGATGAATATATCAAGTATAGTTGTACAGTGTTTACCAAAATATATGGATGAAGTAGTAGAATCTTTAAAAAATACTCCAGAGTGTGATTACCATATGCATGATGAAAAAGGTCGTATAATTATTACGATTGAAGGTGAAGGTGTTTCCCAAGAGTTAGAGAAGCTTAGAGTAGTTGAAGCAATTCCACATGTTATAGCTGCTGATATGCAGATGGCTTATAGTGAAGATGAGTTAGATGAGCATATGGAAGTAATCAATAACAGAGATGTTGTTCCTAAAATTTTACAAGATACTGAAAGTGTAGATGTTGATAAGGTAGTATATAATGGCGACATGAAAAAAAGAGAAGATATGGTTGCATTTGCAAAAGAGTTTGATGCAGCAAAAGATAGAGAAAAATAGATATGGCAGTTATATTTCAAGCAACTATAAAAATGAACAGTAAATTAGAGTGGTTTATTGAGCTAAAAGACACTGTTGATGGAAGAGTTCAAGAGTGTAAGGATGTGGAAGAATTCTCTAAAAAAGTTGAAGAGTTCGGTGATGACTATGGTGGTCACATAGATGAAGTAAAATGGTTAAAAGATGAAAATGTACCAGAGCAAGTTATGGATGAATTAAGAGTTAAAATGGCTGAACATAGAGCTGAGATAGAAGAAAAAACAGGTGAAACAGTTACACCTCTCGCTGAAGAAGAGAAGTAAAATAACATATGGTAGCAAATGCAATAGTTACAGATAAATACTTTGACCCCCTAGAGATTTCAAATCATCTAAAAAATGTTGAGTATATAATTATGGCAGCTCCTGCACCAGAGCAGTTTAAAAAGACTCCTATACAATTTACTATTTTTTTAAACACTCAAGATAGGCTTCCACAAGATGTTCAAGAGGCTGTTTTTGGTAAGTTTTTAGAAGAAAATGGTATCAAAAATCCAGATAAGATCATGAGTCAATTAATGCCCGTTGGATTTTCAATGAGCCAACAAGATACTGCAATGCCTCTTCTTTTAGTTAAAAAAGAGGATCAAACTAGTATACCAAACATTCCAATGCACGTATATGATTTTTTAGCAGATTCAGACAATTTCTTTGAAGCTAAACAAGAAAAATTAACTGGATGGACGTATAGTTACAACGAAGAGTAGAGACTCTCTATCTCTTCAACACTTTTAGCAATATCTTTTGAAAGATTTTCACAACCATTTTTAGTTACTAAAATATCATCTTCAATTCTAATACCAATCCCACGATATTTTTTAGGTACATCTTTATCATTTTCATCAATATAAATACCAGGTTCTATCGTTAAAACCATACCAACTTTTAGTGGAATCTCTTTTCCACTTTCATACTTATATGGAGCCTCATCATGAACATCTATTCCCATCCAATGCCCTATCCCATGAGGATAATATTTTTTATACAACTCTTTTTTTATAGCTTTTTTCAAAGAGCCATTTAAAATACCAAGTTCAATCATACCTTTACTCAGTAGCTTTACAGCTCTCATTTGAAGTTCACTGCGTTTGACACTAGGTCTAATCATTTTAATAATTTGTAATTGAGTTTTTAAAACCATATTGTAAAGCTTTTTTTGTGCAGGTGTAAACTCTCCATTTACAGGTATAGTTCTTGTAATATCACTAGCATAGTATTTATATTCACAACCGGCATCTATCAGAATTAGCTCTCCATTTATCAACTCTCTATCATTATCAATATAGTGAAGAGTATTTGCAGAGTTACCACAAGCCACAATAGATGTATAGGCATCACTATAGGCTCCCTTGCGTTTAAACTCATACTCTATCTCTGCTTGGAGTTGATACTCATACTTCAGAGATGAAGCTCTACTCATTGCTTTATGATGAGCATCTTTTGTAATTGAGATGGCTTTTTTAATTAACTCTATCTCGGAGTTAGATTTTATAAGCCTCATCTTTTGCACTAATGAGGATATATTATCAAAAGATTGAACCTCTTTAGAGTATCTTTTTAAAACTTTTACTTTTGAATAGTCAAGTTTAAAATCATAATAGAGTGATTTTTTATCTTTAACATACTCTTTAAGTTTACTGCTGAACTCTTCATACTCATAAACTTCATCAACTAAAAATCTTTTTTTAGCTTCATAGACTCCTAATCTCTTGCCATTCCATAACTCTTGTGTTTTATCTTTTTTAGCAACAAAGAGTATAGTTTTTACTTTTTTACTTTTTTTGATAAAAACTAAGCAAGATTTATCTTCTAAAAATCCACTAAGATAGTAGAAATTACTATCTTGTCTAAATGGATACTCAGTATCATTTGAACGAATCTTATGCCCAGAACTAAAGAGTATTCCAACAGAATCCTTTGATAGCTTTTTGAGTAGTTTGTCTCTTCGTTTTTTATACTCTATTTCTTGAATCACTGACAAACCTCACTCATCCACTCACCACTACTTTTAAGAATATTCTCTAAGGCAATGTTTAGATATTTCACACCAGCATCTGCATTTATACTATCCACTTTTATTTTTGACTCAAATGTTTTTGTTGCAAGTACCTTACTTGTTTTTTCATCTATTAATGTTAGATTTATTCTAACTTTTACAAAAGACTCTTTTTCATCATCAGAAAAATATTGCATAAAATCTTCTATATTTGTCTCTAGTAAAAGAGCATTTTTACTTCTTGATTTAGAGATTTGAACATTTTTAAAAAGTTTTGTTGATTTTAAATACTTTAGTATTTCAGTACTAATTGCTCTATTTGGCGACTCTGCCCACTGTGATTGTGTAAACTTATACTGTTTATGTGTTCCTTGTCCATAATTCATCTCATGAGTCATAAGAGAAGTTGAGCTAAAAGCTTGGGCAATTTTCAATGACTCTTTTTTACATCCAGTTTGAGTAAATTCAGAAGATAGTGGTTCTACATTAATTCTATATTCTGAAATAGCAGGAGTGCTCATTGAACAACCTACAAATAAAAACGCTACAAACCCTATTAATAGTAATTTATGATTCGGCATTTAGTGCCTCCCTGCATTGAATTTTAATTCTCATCATTTAGCTCTCTCCTGGAGCTTTTTTAATCTCTTCTTGTTTAAATAAAATATCACTAGGACTTCTATCATATTGATTAAGGGAATCTTGCAATTTAATCATTAAGTCTTGCATATCTAAAAGAGTATTGTTCATAGTAGGTATTACATCAGATGCGATATCTTTAAGATTAAACTCACCACTAGAAACTGCTCGTTTTATCTCATCCATAGAACTTCTGATCCCTAGATAACTGTTTTGAATCGAGGCAAAAGAGTTATTAATTTTATTTTCCCATTTCATACTCTTATCAACAAATAGATCGACTTTTGGCATAAGATTATCAATTTTATAACTTATAGACTCAAAATTTTTCGCACTTCTATGAAGAGAGTCTATAGTCTCTTCATCTAAGAGTTTATCTAGTCTTTGCATAAAAACTGCACTTCTTGAGAGCAGTAGGTTTATCTGGCGTTGGTTGTGATCACCTAAGAGTTCTTCTGTTCTAGTTAATGTTTGTGAGAGTTTCCCAGATACTGTACCCAGTGATTTTTCAAAATTTTCAAAAAATGACGGTACTGTTTTTATTACTGGATACTCTTCATCGCCTTTACAAACTAATTCTGGGGCGTTATTCTCTCCAAGACTTAGGTTAATATAACTAAGCCCTGTAATACCTTGAGCAGTAAGTCTTGCGACAGTACTCTCTTTTATTGGGGTTGATTTAAGTATTGTTATTTGAACTTCTACTCGCTCTGAATTAGTTGGACTAATGCGTAGATGCGATACTTTACCAACACTGATTCCTCTATACTTAACAGGGGCATCCATATTCAGACCTAAAACTGATTCATCAAAGTAAATATTATACCTTGTAGTTTCTGTCTCAACTGTTGGTTTTAGCATCCAGTAACTAAAGCCCATAATCATTGCTATACCAACAAGTACTAGAAATCCAACAAGCGTATAATTTACTTTATTATTCATTATATTTTCCAAAAAAAGTTTTTATAAAAGGAGAGTCTGATTCACTTATTTTATCCAGAGTTCCCTCATAAGCTATCTTTTTATTATCAATTATTGCTACTCGGTCAAGTGTATCATAAATTGATTGTAAATCATGTGAAACCATCACAATACTAAGACCTAAAAGAGAACGCAGTTCCAAGATAAGAGAATCAAAATCTCTAGCTGAGATTGGGTCAAGTCCACTTGTAGGCTCATCCAAAAATAGAAGTTTTGGATCCATAGCAAGAGCACGAGCAAGTCCTGCTTTTTTCTTCATACCACCACTAATTTGTGATGGATAAAGATGTGCATCGTTAATATTTAATCCAACAATATTTATCTTAAACGCAACTATCTCAGCTATCATCTTTTTAGATAAATTTGTATACTCTATAAGTGGTAGAGAGATATTTTCTGCAATACTAAGCGAAGAAAAAAGTGCTCCAGCCTGAAACAAAACACCCCAATCTTTCCTAAGTATTTGTGCATCATCTTGGTTTATGTTACTAAGACTATGGCCTAATATATCAATATCTCCATGCTGAAACTTTTGTAACATTACCATCTCACGCAGTAGAGTTGTTTTACCACATCCACTGGGTCCTAAAAGACCATAAATCTCACCTTTATTAATACTAAGGTTTAATCCATCATGGACTACTTTATCATCAAATATCGTTTTTATATCTTTTACTTGAATAATTTTTTGCATCATTATATTCCCAAATTTGTGAACATTATTGAAAAAATTGCATCACAAACAATTACAGCAAAAATCGATTCAACAACACTTTTAGTAGTATTAAAACCTATACTCTGCGTATCATTTTTCACCATTAAGCCTCTATAAATACTTATAGTTGCTATTAAAAATGCAAAGAACGGCCCTTTGATCATCCCTACAAAAAAATGTTTGGCAGCGACTACTTCGTTAAATCTCTCTAAAAATAGCTCAGTTGTAATTTTTAAATCAAGATTTGCTACAACCATGCCACCTATGATACCCATAATATCAGCAATAAAAATCAAAATTGGCATTGTTATCATTAAAGCTAAGATACGAGGTAAAACTAAAAACTTATGTGGAGAGAAACCCATTGTACGCATTGCATCAAGCTCTTCAGTTATCTTCATTGCACCTATTTGGGCTGTAAAGGCAGAACCACTTCTACCTGCTATAACTATGGCAGTAATAAGTGGTGCTAATTCTCTTAAAATAGATATACCAAGCATATCTACAATAAATATATTAGCTCCATATATTTTGAGCTGAAACGCAGACTGATACGCAATAACTAAACCAATTAAGAAGCTTGTCAGAGCAATAATGCCTATAGCTTTAACCCCACTCTCATTGATCTCAAAGGCTATCTCTTTAAATCTGAAATTTTTAAAAGAACTTAAGTAGTGCATTTTTGTAGCAAAAAGCTCACCTAAAAATGCCATGAAATATAAGAATCCCATCCAGTGTTTATATACATATTTACCAATAGACTCTATGAGTGTAGTCTCTTTTTTTTGCTTTAAAGGTCTATGCATCCCTTTTTTACTTTTTACAAGTTCTAAAGTATCTAAAATATCTTGGTTGTTAGCTATGAAGGAGACTTCAATACCATTTTTTGAAAAAGAGTTATATACGTTATCTAAAAAAATAGCTGCAGCAGTATCTAAATAAGTTAATTTTTCTAAATTTATCTCTAGTTTAGATTTATTTGCAAAAGAGATTGACTCTATTGTTGCTTGATGATTAGTGAGAGTAAAGAGAGTAAGCTCACCTGAAAATTCAAGCCTGAGCGTACCATCTGTTTGTATAAGTTTAAGTGAAGAGTTACTCATTATATATGAGACTAAAAATCTCTCTCTAATAATTTGTCTACTTTTAAAATTGTAATGATTCTATCTTCTTG
>JAGGWO010000123.1 GCA_021157485.1 Sulfurimonas sp.
CCATCAACCTTAATGACATCAGCATTCATCTCCAGTAAACGGTTAAAGTTCGAGTTCTCTATTCCAAAGTCATCTATGGCTATGTGAAAACCCATCTCTTTTAGCTCTTTTATCTGCTGTGAGATAACCTTAAAATTTTGATCAACTACAACACTTTCCAAAATTTCAAAAGTCACTCTTGATGGTTCAATACTATAGAGTGTAAGTTTATCTTGTAGAAACTCATGTAGGTAACCCTCAAGTAAATCTCTCTCAGTTAAATTTATAGAGAATGAACAATCTTTATCTTTAAAATATTTAAAACTTTTTTTGATTATTGTTTTTGTTACTGAAGTGAGGATTCCAAGTCTTGAAGCGGATTGAAGAAAGTATTTTGGTTCAACTATTTCATCACCAACCACACCCCTCGCTAAAACTTCATATTTTGTAATTTTACCAGTTGAAATCTCTTGTATAGCTTGGAAATATGGTTCAATCTGGTCGTTTAGAATCAACTCTTTTGTTCTGTCTAACCATAAAATAGCATCTTTTTCATCTACATACTCAAGATTTAGCTCATCGTAAATTTCATAATTTCTGCTGCCTAATTTTTTTGATTTATCTAGTGCATACTCACTATTTACTATAGTGTCTGAAATATTATTAATAATTCTTGATACGCCTATATTAAACGTTACATCAAGTTCAACATCATCTAGAGTTACTTTTTTTATATCAAAAAATGAGATTATCTGTTCACAATACTCTTTTATGCTCTCTTTTGATTTTTCATTTGAGAGAATCACAAATCTATCTGATTCTACTTTAAAAAGTTTTGATTTATTGTTAGTATTTATCTCTAACATGGACTCTATTTCTAATAAAATTTTATTTGAAAAAATCTTGCCAAAGACTTTGTTGATAGCTGAAAAGTTCGATACATCAAGTAAGTATAGGTAGTTGTATCCATCTTTTTTCAGCTCGTGCTCTATTCTATTTGAATAGCTCTGCGCACCATCTATAAAATCAAATCTCTTAGCCATAAAATCCCTTTATCTACAAATAATATCTAAATCCAACTAAATCCAATATTAGTATCAAAGCTCTATAACCTCATCTTAAACCAAGAGAGATATAATTACAAAAAATAAAAGGAAAAGTCTTGAGACAACCTCGCGGTTTTGCTAAAAACTACTTCTCACTAGCAGCAATACAAGCCTATATGTCTCAAAAAAAGATTTCCGCACTAAGTACTTCAGTATGTACTCTAGATGGAAAACCCCTCAGACTAAAAATAAACTCTCCACCTTGTTAATTTGTCCGTAAAAGGAATTCATCCCTTTTACTCCGCTAAGACCGCTGTGGTCACTAAAGAAGTTATCTTTGATAACTGACTGACCTCACAATTTTTTAACAGGTATCAACATATGAAAAAAACAATAAAATTATCACTAATATCAGTCGCTCTTTTGAGCTCACTTCATGCAGAGAATCAATACACACTTGACACAATAAGTGTAACAGCTTCTCAAGGAACAACTCTCAATAAAAAAGATGTAACAGATAGTGTGACTATTATCACTAAAGAGGCTATTGAAGAGTCCCGTGTAACTACTTTAGATGAAGCACTTAATAAATTAGGTGGAATATCTATGACTCAAAATGGTGGTCCAGGTAAAAGTACTTCTATGTTTGTTCGTGGTATGGATACAAAACGCTTACTAGTTCTCATAGATGGAGTCAGATATAACAATCCTACTGCAATAGGTGCAGCAGCAGAGTTTTCACAAATTATGCTTTACAATGTTGAGCAGATAGAGATTATAAAAGGTGCTCAGTCTGGAGTTTGGGGTTCAGATGCTACAGGTGGAGTAATTAATATAATAACTTCAAAAGCAAAAAGTGGACTTCATGGTATTGCAAACCTTGAATATGGATCATACAATACAACAAAAACTTCACTAACTGCTTCTTATGGAGCCGATAAGTATGATATATTAATTGGTGGTTCTATTTTTAACAATGATGGTTTTTCTGCTGTAGAACCATATAAAGCCAGCCCAAACTATGGAAAAAGATTTGATGAGTTAGGATATGAAAAAGATTCTTATAAAAACAAGTCTTTAAATGTAAAGCTTGGATACAACATAACCAAAGACGATCGATTAGAGGCAACTATACAAGCAATCAACTCATTTGCAAAGTTTGATGGCACAAGCGGATGGCCAGACTATCTACCTGCTGATTCTGCGATAGAAGAACAAGATTTAAAAAATCGTTTTTATAATTTAGCATTTACACATAAAGACTCGATGAACGATATAAAAGTCAACTATTCATTGTCAACTTTCAAAAGAGAATATACGGATGGATCTGGAGATACTACTTACGAAGGTTCTGTAAATGAAATAAAAGTAGATGACAAAATTTCATACATGAAAAATAGTTTTATTAGAGTTGGAGCTTCTTATCAAAAGTTTGAACAAAAAGAGATTACAGCTAATACAGATAAGGACTACAGTGCTACATCTGTTTTTGCAACAAACTACAATAAACTAGAATTATTTTCAAATTTAAATACAATCGTAACAGAGTCTGTTCGCTATGACAATTATGATAATTTTGATGACTCTTTAACTGGTAAACTTGGTCTTAAACAATTTATCTATAAAGACTTTTATCTGAGCTCAAATATTGGTACAGGCTTTAATGCTCCAACCCTTGGGCAACTTTATGGTCAATGGGGAGCAAACCCTAATCTAAAGCCTGAAAAATCACTTACTAGCGATATAACACTGGGAAATGATACTGTTTGGGTTACTGGTTTTTATAATGAAATTACTGATATGATTGAGTATATTGGTGCTGGTTACGTGCAAATTGATGGAAAATCAAAATTTGAAGGTATAGAACTCGGGTATGAAGATTACTTCTTGAACTCACTTGGTATAAATGCAATGTACACATATGTAAAAACAGAAAATGCAGATGGAGAAGCACTTGCTCGCCGTCCGAAAACACAATTAGATGCATCCCTTACATATTACATATCAGATGATTTTGATTTAGGCTTAAATACTCAATATATCGGTACAAGATATAACAGTGTAGATAATCAAGGCGCTCAAACAGGTGAATACACTCTGTATAACTTTGTAACCAACATAAAGGCAAACGACTATATTACTTTTTATGGTAAAATTGATAACTTATCAGATGTATACTATCAAACAGTTGATGGCTACGCAACGGCTGGACGTAGTCTCTATTTTGGTCTAAATGCTAAATACTAAGAGGAAAAACTTTGAGTATAAAAATTCTTTCATTCATTCTCCTTTTTATACTCAATCTATCGGCTAATGAGAGGATAATCTCTCTTAGTCCCTCTATTACAGAGATTGTCTTTGCACTTGAGAAAGGTGATAAGTTAGTAGCTACAAGCAGTTACTCTCTCTACCCAAAAGAGGCACAAAAACTTCCTATTATTGGTGGTTATGAAAATCCACATTTAGAAAAAATCTTATCTTACTCTCCTACTCTTGTTGTGGGACAAAACTTTAATCAAAGCACTTTAGAAAATTTACAAAAATTTCATATTAAAACATTACAGTTAAATCTAAAAACACTCTCAAACATTCAAAAATCAATAACTGTTTTAGCAGATGAACTAAACGCAACAACACAAGCAAAACAGTTAACAGATAATATAAAAAACGCAATAGAAAACGCACCAAAAAGTAAAACTCCACATAGTGTCATGATAGTTTATGGATTACGTGAGGATTTACGAAACGCAACTTATATAGCGGGACACGGTATATTTTTTGAAGATATCATCAAAGAGTGTGGAAATACAAATGCTTTCACAGGAACCTCAACAGCACAACCAGTTCTTAGTTATGAAAACATAATTGCTATAAACCCAGACCAAATTATAATCCTACACTCTCTTGCAACCGAAGCAGATGCAGATGTACAACGAGCTCTTGACAACTGGTACTCTCTTCCAACAAACGCAGCCAAAAATAAGAAAATATCTATTGTTGATGAAAGCTATCTTCATATCCCATCTCATAGAGTAGCACTCACTATCACTCGGCTTTGCGGAGAGATGAATGATTGAGCTAAAAGATTTAAAATGTGCGTTTGACAAGAGAGTTATCTTAGAAGATGTCTCACTAAAAATGGAGAGTCATTTAAGTATCCTCGGGGCAAATGGTAGTGGTAAAAGCACTTTAGCAAAGGCTATCTGCTCTTTAATTGAGTTTAGTGGTGAAGTAAGCATAAATGGCATGAACATTGAAGAACTCTCACTAAATGAAAAAGCTAAAATGCTCTCTTACATACCTGCAAAACTAGAAATCTATGACTCTTTTATTACAGTTGAAGAGTTTGTTCTTCTTGGGCGTTTTCCATACAAAAAAAGCTTTTTTGAATACTCTGAAAAAGACAAAAATATTGCTTCGCAGACATTAGAATTTTTAAAAATATCTCACCTAAAAGAAAATAG
>JAGGWO010000087.1 GCA_021157485.1 Sulfurimonas sp.
AAAGTTACTCATAGAATAAGCGTCAGAATCGTACTTAAAGCTATCCACATTATTACCAGTTTTTCCAAAGTCATAAATAATCTGTTTCACTGATAATGAGCCAAGAATCAAAGTGTCACTTACCATAGTATCTTGATTTGGAAGTTCATTCATCCCATTTTCTCCTGCACTAAGATGCAAGTCAAGAGTAGGCAAATAAGAGCTTGAAGCTACTTCTGTACGACTTTTCGAAGCTTCTAGCTGAGATGAGGATATTTCTAAGTCTGGTGAGTTTTCTATCGCTTTTAAAATTAAATCATCTACTGTATATATTTCAGCTGCGCTTAGGTTAAGTGTTAAGAACAGTGATAGAGTGATTTTGGATATTGAAATTTTAAGACTCGGCATTTAGTGCCTCCCTGTATTGTACTTTAGTACTTATCATTATATAGACTCCCTTGTTGCTATTTCTTCTTCTACGCTTACAAATTTCTCTCTCATTGTTTCAAGAAGTACATAAAGAACAGGTACAAAAAGCGTAGAGATGAAGGTTGCAGCAATCATACCAAACATAAGGACTATACCAATCGACTGTTGAGTAATAGCTCCAGCTCCAGTTGCAAACGCAAGAGGAAAGATACCAAAAAGGAAAGATAAAATAGTCATCATAATCGCACGAAAACGTAGACTACCTGCGTTTATAGCAGATTCTATAATTCCTATACCACTCTCACGTTGCTCTTTTGCAAACTCAACTATGAGGATGGCATTTTTAGCTGCTAGGGCGACCAGTAAGACCAGTCCAACTTGGGCAAAGGTATTTAGAGGTAAACCACTCCAATGAAGTCCAGCCACTGCACCTGCAACAACCATAGGGACAGAGAGTAAAATCATCAGTGGAAGTATCCAAGACTCATATTGAGCTGAGAGAACCAAGAACACGACAAGTAGTACGAAAAATACTACGTATATCTGTGCATTTCCAGCTAGTGTTTCTTGGTAACTCATACCAGACCAAGAGTAGCCATAAGATTCCGGAAGAACTCGTGAAGCTATCTCATCCATGGCAGCCATAGCATCACCAGAGCTATATCCTGGAGCTGCTGCACCATTTATCTGAATACTTCTATACATATTAAAGTGAGTAAGATTCTGAGGGCCTATTATCTCGTTTACTTTTAGGAGAGCACTTAGAGGTATCATCTTCTCTGCTCTGTTTTTAACAAAGAGTTTGTCTATATCCTCTTTAGAACTTCTATACTCTTTATCAGCTTGAACGAAAACTCTAAAGACCTTACCAAATTTAGTAAAGTCGTTTACGTATATGGAACCAAGGTATGCTTGCATAGTAGTAAATAGATCACTCATATTTACACCAAGGGCATTTGCTTTTTCTCTATCTATCATAATATCGTACATAGGATAGTTCGTAGCAAAAGTTGTAAAGGCATAGGCGATTCTAGGATCCTCAAATGCACCTTTTATCATCTCATTTGCGAAGTGTTCAAATGTATTTAAGTCACCAGAGAGATAATCCTGAAGTCTAAAGTCAAATCCACCAACATTACCAACTCCTGGAATACCAGGAAGATTAAAGGCAGCTACATTAGCCGCACTTACACTTCCTGTTTTTTGTTGAATTTGTTGGATGATACCAAAGGCACTGTTTTGTTCAGTAGTTCTCTCTTTCCAATCTGTTAAAGAGACGAACATGGCCAATGCTGAACCATCGATTGAAGAGGTAATAATGTTATACCCTTCAATACTAACTATGTTTTCAACACCTTCAATAGCATAAATAATATCTTCTACCTCTTTTCTAACCTTAATTGTTTGAGCAATAGAAGTACCTGGTTTTCCATTGACAGAGACCATTAGCATACCTTTGTCTTCTGAGGGAACAAATCCGGTAGGTGTAATGGAGAATAGATAGTACATAAGATAGAAAATCCCACCCATTACTAAAATCATAAAGTATCGTATCTTTATAAAAAATGTAATGGCAGCTTTGTATTTAAGAGTTAACCAATCAAAGAAAATATCGAATTTACTAAAGAGAATAAACTTCTCTTCGCCTTTTTTCCTTCTTTTAATGATGATGGCACTTATCGCAGGAGATAGGGTTAGCGCGTTAAGTGATGACACAAGTACCGCGAATGAAATAGTAAGAGCAAACTGCTGATAGAGAGCTCCCGTAATACCAGGAAGCATAGAAACAGGGATAAAAACAGCAACTAGAACTAGTGTTGTAGAGATAATCGGTCCAATAAGTTCTATCATAGATTTTTTAACAACCTGAGGCATAGTAAGTTCAGGTTCTTTATACATAATTACTTCAACATTCTCAACAACCAAAATAACATCATCAACAACGATACCAATAGCAAGTATAAGTCCAAATAGTGTTAGGAAGTTGATAGAAAAACCACCAGCTATCTGCATAGCTGCAAATGCACCTATTAGTGAAACAGGGATTGCAACTGAAGCGATAACAGTAGGTCTCCATGAACCTAGGAAAATAAAAATAATAAGAATAACAAGAGCAATGGCCATAAAGAGATTATTTACAACATTATCAATCGCAACTTTTACATACTTAGTTGTATCGTAAGGAACAGCGTAAGTAACACCATCTGGAAAACGACTCTGAAGTTTTTGCATAGTCTCTTCAACTTTTGCTCTAATATCAAGAGCATTTGCTTCACCGAGTTGATAAACACCGATAAGACCAGTTGGTTTTTTAGCACTAATTGCATTCCAGTCATAAAATTCGCTTCCAAGTTCAACACGAGAAACATCACTTAGGTATACTAAAGAACCATCTTTTTTATATTTGAGTACAATTTTTTCAAACTCTTGAACATCGGTAAGTCTCCCTTGAGTTGAGAGAATAAATTCTTGTTTCTGATCATCAAAGGTAGGTGTTCCACCTATCTTACCGATAGAGGCTTGTTTATTTTGGCTTTTAACTGCAGAGATGACTTCCATAGGTGTCATGTTGAGAGCTTTTAGTTTATCAGGGTTTAGCCAGATACGAATAGAGTACTTTTTCTCACCCATGTTTTCAGCTTTACCAACACCTGGGATTCTTTTGATCTCATCTAAAACATTAATGTTCACAAAGTTAGAGAGAAAACTTCCATCATATCTATCGTCACCACTGATGGCAATAAGACAAACAATAGATGGAGATTTTTTATCTACGACAACCCCTTGAGCTGTGACTTCAGCAGGAAGAGACGCTGTAGCCGTTGAAACTTTATTTTGAACATCAACTGCACCTATATCTATGTCATATCCTGGTTCAAAGTAAACATTTATACTAGATTGTCCATTTGCTGAAGATGAAGACTCCATATATATGACGCCCTTGATACCATTAAGTTTGTCTTCTAAAACGCGAGTAACAGTATCTTCAACAACATAAGCATTTGCTCCAGTATACGTAGCAGAAACATTCACAGTAGGAGGTGCAACATCAGGGTACTCTGAAATAGGCAGAACAAGCATAGAAACAAGACCACCGGTGATGATGATTAGTGAGATTACTATAGCAAGTATAGGTCTTTTAATAAAGGTAACTGAAAACATTTTTTAGTTACCTTCTGGAATTAGATTATTTTTTTCTAATACCGCTTTTATACCTTGTGTTTGTGTAGTATCAGTTGGTGTTACTTTGCGACCAGGTTTAAGTTTAACAAGTGCAGATACTATTAACATATCACCATCTTTGAGTCCATCTTTAACACTTACATAATATTTACTTGAGTAGTCTGTAGTGATATCAGCTCTTTTAATAGTTGAGTTTTTATCTACAATATAGACAAAACTTCCAAGTTGGTCGTTAAAAATAACTTCTGGTGGAATCATTAAAAATTTATATTTGTCGTTTATGAAAAGGTTGATGTAAACAAAAGTACCAGGAAGAACTTTTCCCTCTTTGTTATCAATAGTCGCACGCATAGTAATAGTAGATGTTAAAGGATCAACTATATTATTTGAAAAATCTACAAAACCATCCAGTCTAATCTCATCTATACTTCCAGGTACATTAATAAAAGCATCTGGTTTATCTTTATTTCTGTACTTTTGAAACATTCTTACATCTTTTTGTGATGGAGAGAAGTAAGCGTAGATAGGGTCTGTACTTACTATAGTTGTAAGAAGAGTTGATTCACCTTGTCCAACAAGGTTTCCAATATCAACGCGTCTAACACTTGTTGTACCACTTATGGGTGCACGAACCATGGTATAGTCTAGTTCTAGTTGTGCTTTTTTTATCTCTGCAATATCCCCTGCAATAGCAGCTTGAAGTCCAGCACGCTGTGCTTGATACTGCTCAAGAGTTGCTCTGGGAGCCAAACCCTCTTCAACTAATGGTGCATATCTAGCTACGTCTGCTTCTGCAAGTCTTAAAGATGCTTCATCTTGAGCTTTTTTAGCACGTGCTGCATCACGTGCTGCTATATATTGATCCTGCTCAATCATAAAAAGCTTTTGACCTTTTATAACTCTAGCTCCATCTTCAAAGTATATTTTTTTAAGGATTCCAGGTACTCTGGCTTTTACTTCTTGAGCACTACTCGCTTTTGTCATACCAGTATACTGTTTCCAAATTGGTACAGGCTCTTTTTTAAGTGTGATAGTGTTGACTGAAAGTGGTGGCATCTCTTTTTTAACTTGCTTGGGCTTTTCACTTGAACAAGCACTAAATACGATAAAAGAAGATAGTAGAAGAGTATTTAGAATTTTAGTAGATTTGAGCATTAGGTTTAACCTTTTTAATGTAGTTGTATATTGAAAAAATTATACCTTAAAAAAATAATTTTAAACTTTTTTTTGTGTTGATACTATTTAGAGTCCGACAGATCCAACACCGGTCCATATAGCATAAGCAGTTCCCATAGGAATAGACCTTTGAGTAACAATTAAATTATCCATGCTAAGCTCAAAATTCATTCTCATTTTAGTTAATAATTGTACATAAATTTTACTTTAATTAAACAAATAGTAAAATAAAAACTATTAGAATCTATCATTTATATAAAGGTGCTTTTCATGCATAAATTAGTCATTTATCTGTTGCTATTCTTTTTTCCATATTCCCTATTTTCAAGTACTTCTATTGATTTAAATCTAACTCCTCAAGAGCGAGAATTTATTGCACAAGAAAGAGTAATTAAATATGTCTACGATCCTGATTGGGCTCCATTTGAGTGGGAAAATGGTATTAATGAACATGTAGGAATTGTAGCTGATATTTTAAAGCATATTGAGAGAAAAAGTGGTCTGAAATTTCAAGCAAGTCATTCAGTCTCTTGGGTAGAAGCAGTTGACAAGCTAAAAAATGCAGATGCTGATATGGTAAGTAGTATCTCTATTAATTATACAAAAAAAGAGGATCTGAATTTTACTACCAATACTCTTTTTTCGGTTCCTTATGTTTTTGTAAGCCATAATAATGATTATTTTGCAGATGGTTTCAACTCGCTTAATAGTGCCAAGTTAGCTCTTGTTAAAGGGTATGCAATTGAAGAGATTGTTCAAAGTGAGTATCCAGATTTAAAATTTAAAACGGTATCTAATATTAGAG
>JAGGWO010000211.1 GCA_021157485.1 Sulfurimonas sp.
TCTCTTCACCTTCAATTTCAAGTTCAATCTTCTTATTTAACTCTCTACTTAAATCACGAATCATTCTAGGGAATTTATTAAATACCTTCCCAATTGGAAGCATTCTTGTTTTCATAACTGCAATTTGTAAGTCAGTTGTTACAAGTGAAACAATAGAAACAACTTGATTTAACTCTTCTAAGAACTCTTCACCCTCGTAACGCTCTTCAACATCATCATTAATCTTAATAAGTCTATTTTTAGCAAGAACTAGCTCGCCAATAAGATTCATTAAGTGGTCAAGTCTTTTAACATCAACACGAATAGTCTGCTCAACAGTGGCAGGTGCTCTTTTTGCAGGAGCTGCAGCTTTAGCATCATCACTTGGTGCTTCAGTTTTAACAGCTGCAGGAGGTGGTGGTGGCGGCGGTGGAGCAGCGGGAGTAGGAGTTACTTCGTCCTTAGACTCCTCAGCTTCTTCATCTGGAGCAGGTGGAGCTTCTGGAACACTCTCTCCCGCTGCAATCTTCGCTGCACGTTTAGCTTTATCTTCATCTTGACGTTGATTTAAAAGCTTCTCTATCTCAGCTTCTAAATCATCAGGAGACATATTGTCATAATCTAAATCATCTTCAGCAACCGGAGCTGCTTCTTCTGCAGCTTCTGGCTCAGCAGCAGGAGCATCTGAAACAGGACTTTCTACTTCTCCCGAACCACCAGCTACTTTATCAAGTCTTGCAACACAAGCAGATACATCAACACCAGCATCTGCACTCGTATCACGAATAACATTGAGAAGTTCTTTCATTAGGTCAATTGACTCCAACACTACATCCATAATATCTGGAGTAATTATCAAGTCACCATGTCTCGCTTTATTTAAAACATCTTCCATGTGATGTGTCAAATGAGTTAAAACATCAAAGTTTAAAAATGATGAAGCACCTTTTACAGTATGTGCAACACGGAATATTCCATTGAGAAGCTCTAAGTCCTCTGGAGTATTCTCTAGCTCCACTAAGTCTTCATCTAGTTTTTCAACCAGTTCAAAAGACTCAACTAAAAAATCCTGTAGTATTTCCTGAAATTCATCCATATTTATACTCCTACTTCATATGAGCACGAACAACACGTGCTACTTCATCATAAAATGTACTTGCTTCAAACTTAACCAAGTAAGCCTCTCCACCCGCTTCCATACCTCTACCTTCACTAAAATGATCACTTATTGATGAATTAAAAACAATTGGAATATTTGCGAACCTTCCATCCTCTTTAACATTTGCTGCAAAGTGAAAACCATCCATTCTTGGCATTTCAACATCAGAAATTATTAGTTTTAAGTGCTCAGAAATAGAGTCTCCATATGTATCATAAAGGCCTTCTAATTTTTCTAAACCATCTTGACCATCCATAGCTTCAACAACTTGGAAGCCCATCTTAATAAGTGCTTCTTTAACAATTCTTCTTGCAGTTGAGCTATCATCAAGAACAAGTGCTAAACCAGAAAACTTCTCTAACTCTTGGGGAATGGCATCTACATCTGGAGAGTAAAGACCTAGGTCTTGAACTACACTCTCTAAGTCAAGAATAAGAAGAACATTATCTCCTTCTATCTTTGTAACACCTGTGATTTTGTTTCCATCTACTGTACTGGAGTTGCTCATAAAAGTTGCTGGTTCTATATCACTCCAGTTAATTCTTCTGATACGTTTTGCTTCATGAACAATAAATCCAATTAAAACGTTATTAAACTCAGTAATAATAATTCTTGAACTCTTTTCCAAACCTTCTGGTTCTGTAATACCCATCCATTTAGCTAAGTTAACAACGGGAATCACAACATCTCTTAAATCAAAAATACCTTCAATAAACTCAGGAGTACTAGGTAGTTCTGTTAAAGCTGGCACACGAATAATTTCACGTACCTTTGAAACATTTATTCCATAAATACCTTCATATACTTCATCTTCTTGTTGATTTAGTATGCGAAAGTCAACAAGTTCCATCTCATTGGAACCAACCTTCAGAGAATTGTCATTCATTTCTATATCTCCTTAGAGAAAATATTTTCTTCTAATAGTTCTTTATCTTGTAAAGATTTTACAATAAAGTATCTTTGATTGCAAGCAAAAGCCCCCAAATTTATATATCTAAATTTTTCAAAATCTAGTGAGCTATTTTGATGAAAATGACCCTCTATAAAAAAGTCACATGTAACCCGAGAAGAGAGTCGTTTATCTATGAATTCTTTAAAGCCTATAAACTTTTTACAATCATCTTTTTCACTTAAATATCTGTCTAATTTTCTAAGTATATAATGATTAAAAAAATTATCTATTGATTTTAAAATAGTGAGTATAGTGCTGTTTCGTATTAGTATTGTATAAATTTTGTAAAAGAAGTCTCCATCAAAATCCCCATGAGCGAAATAAATAGTTTTATCATTATATTTACATATTATTGGTTGCGATTGTATTGGGAAAACTTTAACTTTTGGAAATAAACTTTGAAGATTAAAGTCATGATTGCCTTCAAGGTATATTACCTCTATGGAGTCTGCAATATCATTGATTAGTTCTATCATATGAGCGTTTATCTCATGAGTATATTCAACTTCACCAAACAGAGCATCAAAGATATCACCCATAAAGATTAGTTGTGTAGGCAGAAGTTTTTTTGAATGTATATCTTTAATTAAGCCTAAGAGTTCAGGTCTTAAATATGAGTAGTGTGCATCTGCAATTACAAAAGCACCCTCTTTTATTGTTATCACACTTTTCTCTTTTTAAGGGACGTAAGCTATATTTGGAATTCCAGCACTTTCATCTAATCCCATCATAAGATTTGCATTGACAACCGCTTGAGATGAAGCACCTCTCATTAGATTATCAATCGCACTTGAGATAAAAAGCATATTTCCTTTACGTTTTACGTAGATGTCACAGAAGTTTGTTCCAGCTACACTTTTCATGTCAACTGGATTTTGAGAAACTCTTACAAACTTTTCATTTTTATAAAACTCTTTTAAAAGCTCTACTTCATCAAATTCACCTTCAACTTGAATATAGATAGACGAAATCATTCCACGTGTTAAAGGTACTAAGTGAGGTACAAAATTCACCTCATCAAAGTCAACATTTAACTTTTTAGCAATCTCTGGAGCGTGTCTGTGCATAAGTGGATTGTATGCAAACAGATTATCATTCACATTTACAAAATGCGTAGACTCACTTAGTTTTTTACCTGCACCACTTACACCTGTTTTTGCATCAACAATTATAGGAGTCTTATTTACTCTTCTATCCATAAAAGGCAGAAGTCCTAAAATAGCAGAAGTTGGAAAACACCCAGGATTTGCAACAAGAGAAGCACTTTTTAACTCTTCACGAAATATTTCAGGAAGTCCATAAACCACGTGAGCTAAATTATCAACATCTGTATGTTGACAGTAAAACTCTTCATAAATCTTTTGAGGCAGTCTGTAATCAGCTGAAAGGTCAACTACTTTAACACCTTTTTCAATCAAAGGTTTTACAAATGCCATTGCCGTTTTATGTGGGAGTGCTAAAAAAACAAGTTCACAACTTTTTGCTATCTCACCAATATCTGCTTTTTTAACCTCATCTTCACAAACGCCATTAAGAGACGGGTGCAGAGTATTGATAGTTGTACCACCCTCTGAATTTGAAATATAATTGAGATTAAAATGTGGATGATTCACTAACATTTTCACAAGCTCTAAGCCTGTATATCCTGTAGCGCCTACAATTGCTACATTTATTTTAGTGACACTCAAAGATAATCTCCTGATATTTCACTTCATCAATCTCGAACTCTTTACTTCCACCAGGAAGAGTAACTTTAACTTCATCACCCTCTTCTTTTCCAAGTAATTGTTTTGCTAAAGGTGAACCAAATGAGATAAGTCCCACATCCGGATTTGATTCGCAACCTCCAACTATTGTGTAAGTTACCTCTTCATCAGAATCCATATCTGTCATAACGACAGTTGAGCCAAAACTAATCTTTGCATGTTCAAGTTCACTTGGGTCAACAATCTGAGAATTGCCAAGTATCCCTTGCAAATCTGCTAAACGATTATCTATATTTTTTTGCATCTCTTTTGCTGCGTGATACTCTGCGTTTTCTTTTAAATCACCATGTTCTAATGCTTCTTCTATATCTTTGACACATTGTGGACGTTTCACTTGCTTTAAATCTTTTACTTCAGCTTGTAACTTTTCATAACCGAAAAGTGTCATTGGCTCTACTTTTTGCATAATTTATTCTCTTTTACATAATTTTTATTAAGAGATTATAGCAAAATTTTACTATAAGACCTCAACTCTGTTCCTTCCACCCTCTTTTGCTTTGTATAAAGCGTCATCACATCTTTTAAACATCGTATCTTGTGTATCATCACTTTTAAACTCTGTAACTCCAAAACTTGCAGTAACCTTACCAGCTGTTTCATGCTCTAACTCAGAGATACTCTCTCTTATCTTTTCTAATACTATTTTTGCTTGGAGTACATCTGTCTCTTTAAAGAGTATTATAAACTCCTCACCACCCCATCTTGCAAATACATCAGTTTGTCTAATACTCTCTTGGACATGAGTTGCTAACATTATCAATACTTCATCACCTACTAAATGTCCATAAGTATCATTAAAATTTTTAAACTTGTCAATGTCTAAAACAGCCAAAGAGAAATACCTATGATACCTTTGTGCATTTTCTATCTCTACGCTAATAATCTCATCAAATTTATATCTGTTATAAACAGATGTTAAACCATCATAGTAAGCTTTTTTTTCTGTTTTTGCATACTCTTCTTTAAGTATTGTTATATCAGTTAGAGTAACTAGGTAATCATCATAATGTTGATAATCTATCTGCACAGTATCTATTTTAAAAACTTTAGTAGAAAAATGTTTATCCATAATTGAAACAATTCTCTCATTTTCTGGAGTTCTTTGAATAAGTCCTATAAAGCTCTCATCATCTTCTAACAACTCCCTATGTAAATATCCATCAGAGACAATAAACATATCTAAAATATTTTTATTATACTCATTTGAGTGTTTAATATTTAACAACTCTTTAAACTTTTTATTTGAAAATACAATCTCTTTAAAGTTTGTTATAAATATAATATCTTCGGTTGTTGAGAGTACCTCATTTAGTAAGTTATGCTCTTTCTTTATTATCTCTTTTGAGTTCATCTCTTTATAAATCAAATATACAAATAGTATCAAAACAAAAAAGAGTGCTATTCTAATATACAAACCGGTCTCTAAAGTTAAAGCTATAAACTCACTTCTTTCATAAGAGACCAACCAAGCGGATGTAGTGTTATTTAAATTTTGAATGGGGATAAAAGAGAGTACATTGATTTTATCTTTATATTTTAGATATGTACTAAATGGTTTCTCATTTTCAATACCTTTAACTACTTCATCTTTTACAGCTGCTATACTTTTAGCATTTTCTGTAATACACTTATCTACAGTATGTTTGGAAGTATCCAATGTAACCATATAATCATCGTGTTCAGCACTTGAAAAATATTTTAAAACTAAATCATCCCTTGCCCATGTTTTAGCATCGAATATATTTTTATTTACTAAAAAGTGCGTATGAATATGGCTTATATCATTCAAGTACTTTTGAAAGCTATCACTAGAAAAAGAGACTTCCATTGCACCTATATGGTTGCCCTTTTCATCAAAAATTGGAAAAGTATTTCTAAAACCATGAGCAACACGACCCTGAACAAATCCTCTAACTGGCTTTTTAAATTGATTCACATATTTAAAGTCAGCCCTTATATCTGTTAAATCATCTCCAAATTTAGACGGTTTATGCATTCTTAAAAAGGATTCATTGTTTGGCAAGACAAATTGATATTGTAAAACATCTTTGAGTTTTATAATTTCATACTTCTCTTGAAGAAGTTTGTAAAGCTGTTTTCTTAGAAGTTTTTTCTGCTGTGCATCAGCACTATTTGCTGCTTTGATTATCTCAACAAAACCGTTTAGTTGCAATGTTGACATATATATCGTCTTAGCAGTTACCATTTGAGAGTGTAAAAGTATCTCATAATGTGTTTGCAATCTTTTGAGATTATCTTCTAAAACTATATCTATTCTCTGTTGTTCATTAGTTTTTGTAACAAAATAGTTAATAGTATTAGCCACTATAAATAGTAAAAATAGTAAAATTATCTGTTTGATTTTCATATGTATTATGATACTACTATAAAGCTTAAATCTTTTTCATAGCAGAAAGGTCAAATCTAATGGTTTCTTTTTCACACTTTATAGTGACTATACAGGCATTTTTAGTCACCTCTTTCACATCTAAAATATTCTCAAGGAGAGTTGTCGAAGTTTGCGTTTGTGGATCATAAGCTTTCAATATATTATCTTCAACTATAAAAAATCGTCCACCTCCACAACCATCTCCTATAATCCCCTCGCATACTAAAGGTGAATCTAAATCAAAACCATCCATCATCTAAACAATCCTCTTTTGCTTCTTGTAAAAATTCTTTGTAGTCACTTGAGTTTTTATCCAGTGCTATATACTCATCATGTGTGTATGTTTTAAAAGTTGTATCATCTAAGCACTTACAAAGTTTCATATCATTTGTATTACTACAGTGTGAAAGCATCACTTGTTTTTGCTCTTCCTCCCAACCCATATAACTATTATAATATGGATAAAGTGCCCAAATTGCAAAGCCAATCGTTAATACTATATTTATAATATACTCTTTTTTCTTTGTCTCTATATATTTTTTAATGTCGTATGAGATTAAAATTATAAAAACTATCTCAAGAGCTATATTAAACCAGTCACTATCTAAAAAATCAAACATCTATTTCCTTAAAACTTTAATCGTCTCAGCACACATGGTAAGTCCAAACGCAGCTGTTACACCCATAAAACTACCCTTCTCTTTTACAACAGCCTCTTCACTTGAAAAAATAACTTTATACTTTTTTTTAAAGCCGCGCTTACGAAGTTCATATCTTATCTTTGAGCCAAACTTATCTCCGTAACTTTTCCAGATATCGTCTACTTTTATTTGTGTAGGGTCTAAGCGTTTAGCAGACCCAAAAGAGGAGATAAGTTTTTTGTAACATTTTTGAGCAAGCGCAAGTTTGGCTTTTGTATCATCTATAGCATCTAAGACTAAATCATACTCATCAAAGTTAAAATCCCATATCCATTGTTCATCTACTCTCACGTTAATAATTTCAATCTCAGGGTAATGCGTTTGTAGTGCTTCAACTTTCACTTCATTTTCATGAAGTTCAGACCACATTTGACGGTTCTGATTTGTTTCATCAAAAGTGTCAAAATCTACAATCGTTATATTTTTGACACCACTTCTGTAGAGACAGTCAAGACAGAAACTTCCAACTCCACCAACACCTAAAAGTATTATATTTGCATCTTCAAGTTTTGTAAAATCATCTTTTACTAGAAGCTTTATACGATCATGTTTACTCACGCTCTAATCTATCCAGTCTTCTAATCTTTGCATACTTTTGTAAGCACTCAAATCAAGCATAATTGGAGTTACAGAAATCATTCCCGCTTTTATCGCTTCATAATCACTCACCCCTGATGCTCCCTCACGTGGAGAAAAATCAAGTGGATGAAGTCCTAACCAGTAGTGCTCTTCTCCTCTAGGATTTCTATGAAGATGTGAATCATTTGCGTAAAATCTATAACCGGCATAAGTTACTTGCATTTTAGCCTCAGTAGTATCAGCTGGAATATTTACATTTAAAAACTCACGCGCAGGCAGTGGAAACTTCCCCTCACGTATCTTTGTAACTAACTTTTTAATCGTCTTTTGCGCTAAAGAAAAATCTCCTGCAGGATTTGTAAAGTCCATAACTTGGCTTATAGCGATAGATGGAATGTCATGTAAAACTCCCTCCATAGCTCCAGCAGCAGTTCCACTGTAAGTTATATCTTCTCCCATATTTGAGCCACGGTTGATTCCACTCACGAGTAAATCTGGTTTTGAATCTTGATAAATTGTACTCAAAGAGAGATAAACGCAGTCACTAGGTGTTCCATCATCAAGCTTGAAAAAATCATCATCAACACCAACAAAACGCAGTGGACGAACTAACGTGAGAGAGTGCCCACAAGCAGATTTCTCATTTGCAGGGGCAACAACCATCACCTCAACATCTGCTAACTCTTTTAAAGCTTCCACCAAACAGAGAAGTCCTTTTGCCTCATAACCATCATCATTTGTAACTAATATCTTAAATTTTTTATTCATAACTTGTATTTTATCATAATGTATTTACTTTTATTTCCGATATATAAGTAATAAGGATTTGCCATGAATACATCTTACTCACTTGACGCATACAGAGCACATGATTTAAACATTTCTATGAGAACATCTAGTGGTGATGTAATTGAGATGGATTTTGCAAATCATCAATCAGCATCACTCTCTCATCAGCAAAATGAAAGTGGTTCTAAAACACAGATGAGTTTTTCCTCAATGCAATCATTTAAATTCTCAGTAGATAGTAACGGTATAGATGCACAAGACCAAAAAGAGATAGATGCGTTTATGAAAATAGCGCAGCCTTTTATAAATGACTTTTTAAAAGAGTTAGAAGATGCTGCTCCAAAGTCCCCTGTTTCAAAACTAGCTCACGATATTGCCGGAATTTTTGAACCTACAAAAGAGAGAAGTGAAAACTCAAAAAATCATGTTAAAACAAACATAGTAGAGATGTTTGATAATGCAATGAAAAAGCTAGAAATCCCAGAACAATCAAACAGACAAGATTTAATAGATAAAATGTTCAAAGAGAGTCAAAAACTACTGGAGAAAACTTTAAAAGAGTTTGATGAGTTTAATAAAAACATATACGCTTAGGATTTAGCATTTTTTATAAATGCTATAAAAAGTAGGTAGAAATAGGCACTAAAAAGTATAATAACTGCAAAAACTCTAACAAACCCAGATATTAACCAGTCATACTCTAAAACTCCCAACTGTGAAAAAATATACCAAAAGTCATGTATTGCATCTCCTCCCAAGAAGAATGGATAGAGATTTGGAGTCTGTGAATAAGACATATACCAAGCAACATAAATAAGATTTTGTGCAAGCCAGATGAAACCCAATCCAACTAAGGTAGAGTTTTGTTTTTTCAAATAATAATATATAAAAAGTAGAGGTAGTGCCAATTGAAATATTGTTCCATTTAATGCAGTAAAAAACTGTGGGCAGGGTAGAATATAGCAGACTCCATGTCCAGCTTCATGTACTATCATATTTGCATTAGAGATTAAGTTATGAAAAGAGAGCATAACTCCATCAAAGTTTAAATGCATCACTTTGTTGTGGATAGATTTTACATAATCATTATTATATTTACTCAACCATAGGACA
>JAGGWO010000071.1 GCA_021157485.1 Sulfurimonas sp.
AATGTTTTATCATATTGAGCCTGAGCAAACGCAACTTGATTCTTTGCATTTTCATACTTAAAAGCGTACTGATCAAACTTCCCTGCGTCTATGAGGTTTTTTACTTTGAGTTGTCTCTCATAATCTTTTTTTGCAAACTTCAGAGCTGTCTGAGCACTGTTTAAAGATGCTTTTTTATCTGCATTTTGCAGTGAAGCTAGAATTTTTCCTTTTTTAACACTGTTTGCAACACCATAATTTACACTCTGTGTTATCCCACCTGCATCAAAAGCTAGCATTGCGTTTTTCTCTGCTTCAACATTAAATGTTGCATATACCTCTGCTGCGTTTAGTGTAAATATCAATCCAGCCATACTTAATAAAATTCTAATCATTTAAAAACTCCTCTAATTTTTTCCCTCTGTAGAAATAGTAAAGTGCATATGCCATCTCTAAATTATTAAGTGATGATTCATATGCTGACTTTGACTCTGTATTTACACTTAGTGCATCAAGATAAACAACATTATCAACTATACCTGCGCTATATTTCTCTGTAATGGTTTTAAGAGCACTTGTAGATGCTTTGAGCGCACTTCTCGAGCTTTTTATATTTAGCTCTGCTGTTTCAATTCTTTTTATAGACAACTCTTGATTCATCTTCTGCTCTTTAGTCTGATAAACTATCTGCTGTCCAAGTGCATCTGCTTGAAGTCTAACTGCCTCTTTTGCCTCACCAATAGCACCAAAATCTATAAGTCTCATATTTACAGTTGCCATAATCTTATTTTGATTATCAAGTTGTTCTATAGGAAATAGTGTAGATTCGTCCTGATACCCATAAAGGCTATAAGTGTCTTCTACTCTTACTTGAGGATAGTAATAACTGTCTATTGTCTCAGACGCATTTAAAACAGAGCTTTTAGTAGCTCTAAGTGATTTAATTATATCAAGCTCATCAGAACCACTCTCTGCAACCTTTTTAAACTTAGAGTCATCAAAGCTCTCTACAGTTTTGCCAACTCTCAACTCTAACTTTTTTTGCATAGAATATATCTCAAAACTTGTAGAGTCAATCATGTAGATATTTTTATCATAAGCTGATTGAAGTCTATCTACATCATCACTTGTAGCAAGCTGTGCATCGTAAAACTGCTGCATTCTCTCTAGCTGTGCTTTTACTGCGTTTAAAGACTCTTTTAGGGCGGAGAGGCTCGCTTCTAAGTTTTTCAGATTATAGAAATCTTGAACTATTGCTAATGAAGTTGATTTTTTAGTAGCCTCAAAATCAAATTGACTTGCTTTGTGCTCATCACTCTTTTGCTTAACTGTGTAAGATTTTTTCCCACCACTATAAACGTCAAACCCAATTTTTGCATACCCAGAGTATGTAGTTCCTGGCATAATAGGACTCGCTTCATCATAACGCTGATAAAAACCACCAATATCAACAGTTGGATAGTAGTTATTTTCACTGGATTTCAATTCACTCTTTTTTGAGTCTTTTAAAATACTCTTTGATATGATAAGCTCATTAGAGTTTTGTGCATAATCCAAAAGAGATTTCAGACTCTCTGCGTTGAGTAAAAATGGCAGAACTAGTAGTATTAATTTATTAAGACTCGGCATTTAGTGCCTCCCTGTATTGAACTTTTAGTACTGCTAACCAATGGCACTTTCCACTTTGAGTTCTCATCACGATTTCACCTCTAGAAGTTCAAAAAGATTATCAATATAGTTATTTAAATCTTTTTCTAAATTATCTATTGCGTTTGTACTTGTACTTGCTATAAACATACCCTCAGCAGTCACAAACACACCTTTAACTAAACCTATCGCTTGTGGAATCAACTTACCATCTGCCACACCACGTTTAAATATCTCTTCAAACCAAGTATAGTAGTTATTAAAACACTCTGTTTGAAACGCCAGCATCTTTTTGTTCGGAGTCATTAAAGCGATAGATACAAACTCTCTATATATGGTTCGAAGTTCACTGTTTTCATCTGTATAAAAAAATTCTGAAAACTTTTTAACCATGTTTTTTACAGAGCTTTGCTCACTCAATGTGATGTGAAGCTTTTGTGAATGCTCTTTCATCAAAATATTTACCAGTTCAAAAACAATCTCTTCTTTGTTGTGAAAGTACTCATATATAGTACCCTTCCCAACCCCTGCAACCTTCGCAATCTGCGAAATCGTCAGAGAATTTATACCATTTTGAATAAACAGATCTTTACAAGAAAAAGCTATATCTTTTCTCTTTTGTACCTTATCTACTATAATTGCCATAGCTTACCTTTAAATGACCGACCATCAGTCAATGATTTTAAAAGTTTAACTTTATTTGGCTTAAGTATCCCTAATAAAGCCATTTCACTTAAATATAAGAAGTTTTTGCTATAATCGCTATAATATTAAACTATACACAAACTCCGAAGTTTATTGATAAACTTTAAATCCCGTACTACTAAAACTCAAACAGGAAATTTTATGCAAAAACTTACTCCCCAAGGCCAAAATCTAGTTAATGACCTCTCAGCACGATACAACTTAAGCGCAGATGCTGTTATTCACATGATTATCGCCGTTAACAATGGAGGAGGAACTATGGCTCAGTTTAACTCTCCTGAACTTGGTGGTGGCGGTCAGTGGATGCAAGGAGGTATGACTATGGTTGGCGACATGTTTAACAATGGCCTTAAAAACACTGTTGACAACCTTTGTAGTGAGATATCAAACGCATTACTAACAACAGAGGTTTTCCCAGTTATTCCTGCTGGCACACCAGGAAGTAATCAGTGGTGGCCAACAGACCTTGGTGTACCATTTAGTAGCGGTGTACAAAACAACTCTCGCTACGCTGTTTTTCCTAATAGACTTGCCGTTGATAACAATGGGCAGATAACAGTTTATGATACGCTTGACCACAATGTCGGTGGTGTTTCCCAACAACAAGGCGGTAATAATTCTCTAACTTTTAGCTCTCAGTATGGGACAATTGCAGTATCAACTCTTCCTATTATCTCAGGTCAAGGTGAAGCAATACCAGCACCTCAAACAAATTTTGCTGAGCCAGTTACAGTTGAACCAGCTCCAATACAAACTGCTCCAATTGTTGAACCTGCTTATCAAGAGATACATACACAAGAAAATAAATCTACTGATGACATTATAGAACTTATAGAAAAGCTTTCTAAACTAAATACAGCAGGCGCACTTACTGACGATGAGTTTAACAACAAGAAAAGTGAATTGCTCAGTCGCATCTAAAATAAAAAGCGCTATAATAATCCTCTAAACAGATAGACTAATGTTAAAAGGAAAATTATGGCACTTAAAGTAGTACTCTCACACAAAACGCATTACAAATATGACAGACCTATATCACTATCACCACATATTATTAGACTTCGTCCAGCTCCACATAGTCGGACTCCAATTGAAGCTTATTCACTTAAAGTAACTCCTGAAAATCACTTTATAAACTGGCAGCAGGATCCTTATGGAAACTATCAGGCTAGAGTTGTTTTTCCTGAAAAGGTAGAAGAGTTTGGTATTGAAGTTGAAATACTTGCTGATTTAATCACACTAAATCCTTTTGACTTTTTTGTTGATGAATATGCAGAAAATTTTCCTTTTAAATATAAAAAAGATCTCAAAAAAGAGCTTGAACCATATCTTGAAGTAATAGAAAAAGGGAAGTTGCTAAAGAAATTTATCAAAACTCTTGACCTGAAAAAACGTACTACGAACGACTTCATGGTTTATATAAATCAAGAAATCTACAAATACCTAAACTACTCTTTACGTCTTGAAGTTGGTGTTCAAACATGTGAAACAACTCTAGATAAAAAACTTGGAAGCTGTAGAGATTATGCTTGGCTTTTTGTTCAAGTTCTACGTCACTTAGGTTTAGCAGCTAGATTTGTATCTGGTTATATTGTTCAGCTTAGTGCTGATGAAAAATCACTTGATGGTCCAAGTGGTCCAGAAAAAGATTTTACAGACCTTCACGCTTGGACAGAAGTTTATCTTCCGGGTGCTGGTTGGATTGGACTTGATGCAACAAGTGGTCTTTTTGCAGGTGAAGGGCATATTCCTCTTGCTTGTACTCCTCACTATGATTCAGCTCACGCCATTGAAGGTCTGAGCGATAAGTGTGAAACAGAATTTGAATTTTCAAACACAGTTACCCGCGTTTTTGAGTCACCTCGTGTTACAAAACCGTACCGTGATGACCAGTGGGATAAAATCTATCAACTTGGATTTGATGTCGATAAAGATTTACAAGCAAATGATGTTCGTCTCACAATGGGTGGAGAGCCTACATTTGTATCTATTGACGATATGGAATCAGAGCAGTGGAATACAGCAGCTGATGGACCACATAAACGTGAACGTGCAGATGTTCTCTCAAGAAAACTTCTTGACTCATTTACTGAGGGTGGACTTCTTCACTATTCACAAGGAAAATGGTATCCGGGTGAGCCTATTCCAAGATGGTGTACATCTATCATCTGGAGAAAAGATAAAAAAGCTATCTGGAAAGACCCAAGCCTTTTTGCAGACATAAACAAAGAGTACACTTACACAACTGAGGATGCTAAAAAATTCTCAGAGACCTTAGCCCTTACGTTAGG
>JAGGWO010000101.1 GCA_021157485.1 Sulfurimonas sp.
ATTCGTCTGTCACTTACTGCTAATGCTCGGAGAAGCCTTTTGTTATTTGGTTCATTTAGTGTAAGCTCTTGCATCTTTTCATTTAGAGTTGAAAAATTTTCTAAAATCAGACTCTCTATTAGCTCTATAATTGGTTTTGAGGTATCAACATTCCAACCAAGTCCACCAAATACTGAAAAGTACTCTATTAGTTGTTCCATATCATCAGGATAGTTTCTAAAGTAGAATGAGCGAAATTGCTCTAATAGTTTGCTATTTGTCATTAGCAATATTCTAGCATATTTTATGAGATATTAGTTACATTTCACTAGCAAATTTCAGTGCGTCTATCCCATACCTTTGTCTTAAAGTTTGCACAGATTTTGTAAGTGTATGCATCTTTTGCTCTTCATCAAAACCTATAAGGGACAACTCTTTTTTAGAATCCCTAGTAAAGCTCGAGCAGTTTATACTCAGCCGTATTACTTGAAGACGCTTTTGAGTATCCGCGGTGTTAAAGAGTTCCATACATAAAGAGTCAAACTTTTTTTCTGTGAATATCTCAGCAAGAGAGATGTTCTTATGAGATTTTTGGTTCATATCATAGGCGATGCTAAGATGAAAAACCGTAGGAATAACATCAAGTTTCATAATGGCAAAACTAAGATGACGAGCTAAAACATGCACTCTGCGTTTGAGCTCATTTCTGTCAAAAAGAGGGTCAAAGGTGCGTGAAATACCTATTGATTTTCTTTTATGCGTTGTCACTATTGGTGCATCAGTTAGTCCACTTACGCGTTTGTATAACTCCTTAGCATAAGGTCCCCAAGACTCGACTGTTCCTCGTCTCTCTCTTAAACTTCCGAGTGTATGAATCTGAACTGCGTTTAGACGAGCTTTCATGCTCTTGCCAATACCTGCAAAGTTTTCCACTTTTATGGGGTTTATAAAGCTATCAAAATCATGAGTTTCTATAGTTTTACAGCCAAAAGGTTTAGCATACGTAGTCGCTAGCTTTGCAATATATCTAGTTTTTGCAGCTCCGATAGAAACAGGGAGTAAGAGTTCTTTTTTTATCTCATGACGAAGATTATCTATAAACGCAGGTATATCTTCATCTTCAACCCAGCCGCTTAAATCTCCATAAAACTCATCAATAGAAGCTTGTTCAATAAGTGGAATTCTTGTAGATAAAAAATCATGTAGCTTATGAGATAACTCTTGATAGAGTGACATATTTGGAGCTTTTATGATTAGGTGAGGGCAGAGCTGTAGAGCCTCTCGTATAGTCATGGCAGTTTTTATACCAAAGGCACGTGCTTCATAACTTGAAGTCGTTAAAATTCCTCTAATTTTCCCATCTTTATCTTTAAAAGCATCAATATCGTCGTCTTTAGCTTCATACGTTTTATAAAACGTCGGTACAAATGAACCACTGTTTTCAAAATTAACAGTTTGATTTTTTGCCTCTTTATTAAATATTTTTGTGTCACTACGACCACCAATAGCCATTGGCTTATGTTCAAGAGATGGGTCAACAATTCTAGCGGCACTTGCAAAAAAGCAGTCGATGTCAATATGTATTTTCATAGTAAGATTTTAATATATTTATAAAAATAGTTAGTTTTTTATGACAAATTGACAAAATTTGATTATAATTTCGAAAATATTATAAAAAATATAAGGAAGTAAAATGGCACAAGTACCTGCAGATGTTGGATGTTTAAATGAAGAGTGTATCGCGAAGGATGAGTGTAAGCGTCAAGTGATAGCAAAAGATGGAACGGCTAGAGTAATTGATACTTTTGGTGGATCAGCTACAAAAAAATGTGGAAAGTTTATCCAAAAATAGTTAAAGTTTCAAACTGCTGTCATCCTCAGCTTGACTGGGGATTTAGTATGATATAGATTAAAACTAGACTCCCAGTCAAGCTGAGAGTGACGAATCTGATGATATAATCACACCTATGAAATATATACTATTGATTTTTACCCTTCTTTTTAGTGCATGTAGTATCAAAAACTATGAGCATGTACAATCAAAAATAATTATCATAAAATCACCTAAAATTAAATTTGCTGACCTTGGATATATCCGCAACAGTGATAAAGCTGTAGAGCTTGAACTCTTTGTAGCTGGTAAAGTGATTGAGAAGATTAGTGTTAACCATCTTATATGTGTGAGTGATGGTTGTATGAGTAAAAGTGGATTTAACAAAGATTATCTTAGCGTTGCTTATCCTGATGATACACTTCAAAATATACTCTTAGGTCATGAGATTTATGAGGGTGAAAATAGAGTGAAAACGCAAGATGGATTTGAGCAAAATATAGAAGATGAAAATGTAAATATTGTATATAAAGTTAGTTCAAATACAATATTTTTTAAAGATAGAAAAAACAAAATAATATTTAAAATCAAGGATACAAAATAATGGCTAAATCAAATAGTAAAAAATTTGTTGGTGCACACTGCTCAGCATCAGGCGGAGTTTTTAACGCAGTAACAAATGCCCAAGCAATAGGAGCAAGAGCATTTGCTCTTTTTACTAAAAATCAGAGACAGTGGGTTGCAAAAGATTTAGATAGTGAAACGATAGATAAGTTTAAAAGTGCACTTGAAAAAAGTGGCATACTACCTAAACATGTTCTTCCTCATGATTCTTATCTTATAAATTTAGGTCATCCAGAAACTGAAAAACTGGAAAAATCTAGAGCTGCGTTTATTGATGAACTAGAGCGTTGTAAGCTCTTAGAACTTGATAGACTAAACTTTCATCCGGGCAGTCATTTAACTAAAGTTGCTAAAAAAGATAAAGAGAACTTAGAAGTTATGAAGCCTATTGAAGATGTATGTTTAGATGTTATTGCAGAGTCTATAAATATTGCTTTGGATAAAACAACAGGTGTTAGTGCAGTTATGGAAAATACTGCAGGACAGGGGAGCAATCTCGGGTGGCGTTTTGAGCATTTAGCTCATATAATTGACAAGGTAGAAGACAAAAGCCGAATAGGTGTTTGTATAGATACTTGTCATATGTTTACAGCGGGTTATGACATAAGAACTAGAGAGACTTACGATAAAACATGGGCAGAGTTTGAGAAAATAGTAGGTTTTAAATACTTAATGGGAATGCATATAAATGATTCAAAACCACCTTTAGGTTCTCACGTAGATAGACACCACTCTTTAGGTAAAGGTGA
>JAGGWO010000233.1 GCA_021157485.1 Sulfurimonas sp.
CAAATTATGATTTAACACATTCAGAAATTGATGTATTGGCTGTGCTATCTAGTTATAAAATCATGACTCCAACAGATCTGTATGAAGCGACAATCTTCTCATCAGGTGGTATGACAAAAATTTTAAAAAAACTAGAGCAAAAACAATTTATATCAAGAGCTCTATCAAATAAAGATAAAAGAAGTAAGTTAGTTAAACTTGAACCAAAAGGTGAAGAGATGTTTCAACTTTGTTTAGTGAATGTCCTCAGAATAGATAACGAAATATTTTCTATATTAGATAAAAAAGAAAAAAAATCATTAGAAGACATTTTAAAAAAACTCGTTTATTCTACACTTAAGTAAATAGATGAAAAAATCATTTGAAGAGATAGAGTATGATGATGAAACTTTTCAAGATTTATCTTTAGATGGTCTCATTATCTCTGGTGTATCCTTTGACTACTGTAGTTTTGTAAATTGCTCTTTTAATAAAGTAGTTTTTGAAAACTGTAGCTTTAGCGAGTCTAGTTTTGACTCTTGTGACCTCTCTTTAGTGAATGTTAAAACATCTATTTTTAATGATGTGAAATTTATAAACTCTAAGGTCATAGGTGTTAATTGGTCATCCATAGGGATGCCCTTTGAAGTGAGTTTTGAAAATACAGATATAAGCATGTCATCATTTTATATGCTGGATCTTCGTCATACTAAGTTTATAAAATCCAAACTACATGATGTAGATTTTGTAAAAACAAATCTACAAAAAGCAAACTTTACAGAGAGTGACCTTCTTGGAAGTAGTTTTTCTAACACAAATCTTTCAAACGCCGACTTATCAACTGCATATAACTATATGATAGACCCAAATAAAAATAACTTAAAAGGGACAAAAGTTTCGCTACCTGAAGCCTCCTCATTTTTAAGATATTTTGAGATGAAGTTAATATAAGAACCTTATTTATGAAATAAAAAATCAAATACCTATTTCTTTTATGCTCGATCACTTTAAATGCTGATCAATTCTCATTTTTATTTTACAATGATACTTTTGCTGGAACAGATAAACATTTTACAAATAGGATCAATTTAAGTTGGATTGATGATTCCTTTGAAGATGTGGCAGAGATAAAATCAAACGGTTACAGTAGTTTTGTACATAGTGTTATAAATTCCCTTCCATTAAATGTAATGGATAGTTCAAAAAATCATAGTGCTGGTATAAGTATAAGTCAAATCATGGTTACACCTGAAGATATATCAATACAAGAACCGCAATATGAGGATATTCCATATGCTGGGTATTTAGCATTCGCTTTTTATATGTTTGAATGGAATAAGGAAAGTTTTAAAGAGTTTAGAATGGAGTTTGGTGTTGTAGGGAAAGAATCAGGAGCTGAATTTGTGCAAAAGAGTATTCATTCTATTATTGGTTCTGAGGAACCAAAAGGTTGGGATAATCAGTTAGGAACTCAAGTTACAGCAAATGCACTTTTTAGATATGGAGAGATAAGCTGGCAAAAAAGTAGTTTAAACACTTTATCTATGGATTGGTTTAATCATTTTGGTGTACAGGCTGGTAATTTTGAAACTAATGCTTTTGGTGGAACTATGTTTAGAATAGGGAAAAACTATATTAGAAATTTTAATTTACATTATCCCTATTTAAAAGAAGAAGCTTCACTGTTATGTTTAGATGACAGACATAGTGGATTTGGCTGGTCTCTAAATGCTGGAATAAACGGGGAACTATTGGCTTATTCTTACATCTTAGATGAGGGTAAAAAAGAGGGGTATGAAACTGATAAAAACATAGTCAATATTACACTTTATGGTGGAACAGACTTATACTATGGGGCACATAAGCTTACATTTTTTTATCAGTCACGCTCACCATATACAAAACAATCCAATAGTATGGAGACATTTGGTGGATTAATATATGCATATCAGTTTTAAGAGGAGAGTAAAATGCAAAACTATAAACAGGCAATCTTATTTGGCTAACTAGTGGCTAAATAAATCATGACAAGAAAAGATTTTTTCAAGCTAATTGCTTTAATATATGGAGGTTTTACAATGCCACTTATTGCAGATAAAACAAAAAGAGCTCCTGCTTTTTTTGTTGGTCATGGTAATCCCATGAATGCCATTGAAGATAATACTTTTACGCAATCACTAAGAAAACTAGGTAAGTCAATACAAATCCCAAAAGCTATTTTAGTTATCTCAGCACACTGGAGCACTCCTTTTAATGCAGTTAACATCCATGATAGCGATGAACTAATGTATGATATGTATGGATTTCCAGAAGAGTTATACAAGGTACAATATCCAGCTCCAAATGCTGATTTTTTAATACCTGATTTACAAAAGCTAGTTCCATCTTTAAATATTAAAACTAGAAACCTTGACCATGGGGTTTGGAGTGTCTTAGTTCACCTATTTCCACATGCAGATATTCCGGTTATTCAGTTGGCTATTAATAACAACTTTTCAGTGCAAGAACACTTTGAGATGGGAAAGAAAATCAAACTATTGCGTGATAATGGCATAATGATTATCGGCACTGGAAACATTACTCATAATCTCGGAGATACAAGAGCACAAAAAGATGTTCCAGTTGTTGCTTGGGCTGAAGAGTTTGATAGTTTTGTTAAAGAAGCTATAGTAAAAAAAGACTACACTTCACTGATAAATTTTGAGCAACGTTATGCCCAACAGGCACATCCAACAAAGGAGCACTATATCCCGCTGTTATATATTGCAGGAAGCTCTTATGATGATGACGAAAGTAAATTTATATATGAAAATATAGAACACGGAACCATAAGTATGCGTAATTGGTTTCTTACACAAGGAGTCTAAAATGTTAAAAAAAATATCAAAAGATGCAATGCATCTATCAAATTTAGGTTGGCTTGAGAGCCGTTTGCATTTCTCTTTTGCTGATTATTACAATCCAAAAAATATGAATTTCGGAGTTTTAAGAGTCCTAAATGACGATATACTTCATCCTTATAATGGCTTTGACATGCATCCACATAAAGATATGGAAATCATCTCATATATCGTCGAAGGGGAGATAACTCACAAAGATTCTATGGGCAATGAAAAAACTTTGCATCGTGGTGAAGTTCAGTACATGAGTGCCGGAACTGGAGTGTATCACTCTGAATATAACAATAGCAAAGAAAAAGATTTAAGACTTTTACAAATTTGGATTTTACCTCCAAAAAAAGGCTTAGAACCGATATATGGGGAAGAACTCTATACTCACAGCGATAGAGAAAACAAACTTTTAAATATAGTCTCTTCTAAAAAAGGCAATGCAAAAGTTAAAATACACCAAGATGTAAATTGTTATGTTTGTGAACTTGATACGGGTAATAGTATAAATTATTTACTGGATAAAAA
>JAGGWO010000199.1 GCA_021157485.1 Sulfurimonas sp.
CGTACCACCTTAAGAGACATATGCCTCCTTAGCTCAGCTGGATAGAGCAACGCCCTTCTAAGGCGTAGGCCAGACGTTCGAATCGTCTAGGGGGTACCATTTTACGAAATATTACGTTATGATGTCAGAAGTGACAATAAATACTCTACAACGTGCGCGGATGTGGTGAAATTGGTAGACACGCCAGACTTAGGATCTGGTGCCGCAAGGTGTGAAGGTTCAAGTCCTTTCATCCGCACCATCGATAAGACTTCAATAATCAAAAAATTATAAACTACACTTTTTAATCTGATGTAGTATGATTCCTAATTTTATATAACTTTCTTTTAAATATTTCATAATTGCCCCTGTCTCTTAAAGTTGATTTTATGATTTTTACATAAAAACCTTTTCTAAGTTAAAAATATGACAGATTGCAAAAATTAATTAAACTCTTTTCAGTCTAAGCATTGATGGATCTTCAACACCAACAAAAATTAAATACTCATGGTCCTGTTTAGCAGATGTTTTATACTCTGGATCAAACTTATAAGTTAAATCCATATTTTCTAAAAACTTTCTTATTAAATCAATAGTTGTCATACTTGGCGATGATATTTTCAATACCTTATCCCCCATGTAGCCAGTAAAAGTTTCAATATGATCAATATCTAATTCAATAGCGTACTTAATAACTTTTTTCATCTCTGGAAGTATCATAATATTCCTTGTTTTTTATATTATACCTGATTATAACATAGTTTATTTTATTTAGTGATATAATGACTTGATAAAATTAAAGGGGATATAGTTGATGAAGAGATACGTTCTATAGAGAATCCAAAAATAGAGATTCATTTAACTCAAACGCAGATGCACAACAGTATTCAAAAGCTGAATTTTCTATCTCACCAGAGAATATTGATTTGCAAAACGCAATAAACAGTATTTTAGGTATTTAGTTGCGTTTATTGAAATGGCATTTTTGCCATGATAACTTCCTGTTGATCAACATACTGCTGACAGTCAATACCGCCAAGTTTGATGCAGGTTTGTTGCCATAGTTTAGAGTGTCCATCATCTTTTGTATGAAGATAACCCTGTTTAAACAGTAGAGCGTGGGCATATTCATGCGCTATTACACTATCAAGCATATAATCCATACTCTCTTGCATAACTTTTTTATTTAGATAAATTTTTATCTCTCCATTTTCAAAAGATGTAAGACCATATAGTCTTCCTTTGAATTTATCTGTAATGATGAGTGGAAACTTGTATGCATAGCCATAGTTTTTTTGCATATGCTGAAGAACTTCTTGCTCTTTATTTAAGATTCTTTGTTTATAGCTATCTGGAATATCACTATTCTTAAAAGAGTAGCTACTGTAGTAGTTGTTCCCGAGAAAGAGTAGGGCGACAAGAACTACACCAATGAAAATAATCTCTAGCTTTTTCATAAACATAATTTTTTATAATCCTAACTCTTGTTTACAACTCACACAATGTGATGACTCAGGAACTAACATTAATCTCTCAAACAATATATCTCCTTCACACTCCACGCAGATACCATACTCTTCTTTGTCGACTTTTTTAGAAGCATACATGAGCTTGTTTATTCTAATTCTTGATTCACCAAGAGCATGCTCATTTACTTGTTGCTCTTGTATCATCTCTTGACGTGTCAGTCTTCCGATAGAACAATCAGGTGCAATAGGTTTAGTTTTTTCTTCTAACTCAGATATCTCATGTTGAAGTGCTTTTATGTAAGTGTCAATCTGATTTTTAATTTGTTGTCGCTGTTGGGAGTTCATAGTAAAATAAGGCCTTGCTTTATATATAGAAACGTAACTATTGCTTGTATTATAACAACTACAGAGAATTTTATAATAAAAGAGACTTTTTTAATTTATGTCTTAATATTATCATAGCCAATATAGAACCAACCGTTCCTCCAAGTAGTGTTGTAAAGAGTAGTTTCTTTTCAGATACTCGCTGAATATTTTTTGTACTCTTGAGTGATTGGAATTTATCATATGCATATAGGATAAATGCAATCAAGTTGATACTAATGAGATATAATTGAAAATATGTGAGGTTGAAATTAAAATTTATCATTGGAGTAAGTATATCATTTAGTTGAAAATAAGTGTGATAAATTGGAATAATAACTGCTTTCTTACATTAAATAAAGTGAGGGTATTTATGGATAATGTTAAAGATACAGCACATCTTGATCTCGAAGAGTTAGCGCAACGAAGAGCTGAGGTTTATCTCTCTGAACAGTTTTTAAAACTAATCAGTGAAGCTAGCGAAAATGTTGAGCAGATAGAGCCTGATGAACTTGATTTAGATGATTTGAGCATACTACTTTTAGATGTGAGAGAACCTGAAGAGTTTGCTAGTGGCTACCTTAGAAAAGAGAAGCACTTAACAATTCCAAGAGGAAAACTTGAATTTGTGGCTATAAAAAAGATTTTTGAACAATATGGACAAGATATACCTATTGTTACATACTGCTTTAAAGGTCCAAGAGGACTGCTGGCGGCTGAACAACTTAAAAAAATGGGATTTTCAAATGTGAGAAATCTTAAAGATGGGCTACTTAATTGGCTAGGAAGTGGAAGAAGTTTAAAAAGCTACTTTGGGGAAATAACTTTAGTTGAAAAGAAAAAATCTTCTTGAAGAGGCAATAGTTGAGTGTTAATCCTTCCAAATAACTTTAGTTATTGATACGCTACTTTCTCCATTAATCAAATTAAGTTCACCATCACTTATATTTGCTTGCATGTTCATTGAGCGTTCACACAACTCTTCTACATCTCCATCTATATTTAAGAAGACGATACTAAGATTTTTAAATCTATTTAAAAGCTTTTGATTTTGTTTAAACCATGAGGTAGCCATTCCCTCTTGATACAGATAAATAATAACTTTTTTAGAACGACCACAAGCTTTTTTAATTCTCTTCTCATCTGGCTGACCTAAATCTATCCAAAGTTCAATATCACCACTTAAATCTTTTTGCCAAAGATCAGGTTCATCATCTTGAGAGATTCCTTTACAGAAAACCAAATCCTCATTTGCATTAAATATAAACGCAAGAAGTCGCACCATTAATCTCAAATCATTTTCTGATGGATGTTTGGCAAGCGTTAAACTATGCTCTGCATAATAGTGACTGTCCATATTTGCAATATTTAGATTTGCTTTATAGATTGTTGCGTTTGCTGCCATTTGTTTTCTCGTTTTATAATTTTTCAAAAGTATAGCAGATAATAATATTTAAGAGATTCTAACCCATGCAATTAATTAAATACAATATCGATATGATGTCATTATGAAAATAAACTCCTTTACACTAGTAGTAATCTTTTTAGCAATAAATCTTTATGCCGATAAAAACTGGATTCAAATAGAACCAATCAATAAAACTCAAACAGCAAAATCTAAGACAAAACTTGATGTTAATTTATCTCAAATAGAGCCTATAAATAAAATGATGAAAAATGCTACTGTAATTAAACAGCTAATTGATGCCACAAATAAAAAAGAAAAACCAACAAGTAATGAGAAAAATTGGTTTGTACTTAAGAGTGAGGATAGCAAGTGATAATTCTAGATTTTGAAACTAACTCGGCAAATATACATGATGTAATTGAAGTAGCTGCGTTTCGCGTAGAGCTTGTAAATAATGAGTATAAAATAGTAGATACTTTTCATCGCTACTATTTTTCAGAGTATGAAGTAAATTCCTATGCACTCGCAGTACATAAACTATCTCCCGATAGGCTAGAAAGATTAAGAAAAGATGTAGATTATGAAGAGTATTTTGAAGATGACAGAGACTTTATAGAGTTTTGTAAAAATGCTAAAACTCTAGTCGCTCATAATATATCATTTGAGTTAAGACATATTGGAGAGCTACTTTCGTTTGAAAATCACTTTTGTACTATGAAAGAGAATAAAAAAATTGTTAAAGCTACGAATGTTAGAGGTAATCTGAAAAATCCAAAACTTATTGAGACTTGTGCATATTATAATATTAATTTTGATGATGAACAATACCACAGTGCCATATATGATGTTACTAAAACTTTAGAAATTTTAAATATGATGGACTCTAAATTAACTACTATTTGAAATATTACTTGTAAGTTTAATTAGATAGAATCTTGTTTAGAAAACA
>JAGGWO010000112.1 GCA_021157485.1 Sulfurimonas sp.
CAAACAGATAATTATGCTCAAGGCTACTTTGTTTATGATTCTAAAAAAGCCGGTGCGGTAACTACTTCACATCTGCGTTTTGGGCATGATATTATTCATTCAACATATCTCATAGAAAAAGCTGATTTTGTTGCCTGTCATCAGAGTGTCTTTATGGAAAAATTTGATATCTTGCAACATGCAAAAAAAGGTGCTGTATTTTTACTTAACTCTCCATTTAGTAAAGATGAAATATGGGCAAGAATGCCGCGAAAAATACAAGAAGAATTAATTGAAAAAGAGATTGAGTTTTATGTTATTGATGCTTATAAAGTAGCTAAAGAGACTCAAATGGGACGTAAAATAAATACTATTATGCAAACTTGTTTTTTTAGTATATCTGGTGTTTTACCTCATGATGAGGCAATGAGAGAGATTAAAGAATCGATAGAAAAAACTTATGGTAAAAAAGGTGATGAAATTGTTAAAATGAATTTTAATGCAGTTGACAACGCCTTGAGTCATCTTTATAAAGTTCAAATTCCAAAAACTGCTACAAGCAGTATAGAGTTACAACAACATGTAAAAGGAGATATTAGCAAATTTGTAGCAGATGTAACGGCTCATATTATTGAAGGCAAAGGAGATGAACTCTCTGTAAGTCAGATACCCTCTGATGGAACATGGCCAAGTGGGACAACCAAGTATGAAAAACGCAACATAGCACAAGATATTCCCGTATGGGACCCTGCTGCATGTATACAGTGTAACAAATGTGTTGAAGTATGCCCCCATGCCGTAATCCGTTCTAAAGTTGTTACTGATTTTGTTCTTGAGAGTGCCCCAAATAATTTTAAAAGTATCAAAGCAAAAGGAAAAACGTTTAGTGATGATGAAAACTTTTCTATTGCAGTCTCTATAGAAGATTGTACAGGGTGCTCTTTATGTGTTGAGGTCTGTCCGGGCAAAAATAGAACGAACCCTGATTTAAAAGCTATAAATATGACTTCAAAAGCACCTCTTTTAGAAAATGGAATTGAAGAATGGAAATATTTTGATTCTTTACCTCTGTATGATAGGGCAAAACTAAACCATTCTCAAGTTAAAGAGTCTCAACTTTTAGAACCTCTGTTTGAGTTTTCAGGAGCATGTCCTGGATGCGGTGAAACACCATATATTAAACTTGCAACGCAACTCTTTGGAGATAGAATGATAGTAGCAAACGCAACTGGATGCTCCTCTATCTATGGCGGTAATCTACCAACAACTCCATGGACGAAAAATGCACAAGGACGAGGTCCTGCTTGGTCAAACTCACTTTTTGAAGATAATGCAGAGTTTGGACTTGGATTTAGACTAACAATAGATAAGCATGAAGTTCAGGCTAAAGAGTTAATGAAAAAATTAGCTCATATGTTAGACCCAGAGCTTGTAAGTAGTATTTTAAATGCAGATCAGCATGAAGAACAAGAGATAAATGAGCAGAGAAAAAGAGTTGAAAAACTCAAAGAGAGACTCAAAAATATTCAGAGCGAAGATGCTTCAAACCTTCTAACTCTTGGAGATTATTTGGTTAAAAAATCTGTTTGGATTATTGGTGGTGACGGTTGGGCTTATGACATTGGCTACGGTGGTCTTGACCATGTAATGGCAAGTGGAAAAAATGTTAATATATTAGTTCTAGATACACAAGTCTACTCAAACACAGGCGGACAACAATCAAAAGCCACACCGACAGGTGCAGTTGCAAAATTTGCTTCAGGTGGAAAAGCAGGATTACCAAAAGATTTGGCGATGATGGCTGTTGCTTATGGTAATGTTTATGTAGCACGTGTAGCTATGGGAGCGAGTGACTCTCAGACACTTAAAGCCTTTGTTGAAGCAGAAAAATATGATGGACCTTCTATTATCATTGCTTATTCACACTGTATATCTCATGGATATGATTTAAAATATGGTATGAGTCAACAGAAAAAAGCAGTTGATTGTGGTCTGTGGGCAACATTTAGATATAACCCAGATCTTGAAAAACTAGGTCAAAATCCAATGAAACTTGACTATAAAGGTCCAAAAATAGACGTAAAAGATTATATGTATAATGAAGCACGATTTAAAATGGTTGAAAAAGTAAATGCTGCACAAGCACAAGAATTTTTAGATACCGCTTCACATCATGCAAAAGAGATATATAAACGATATGAAAATTTAACTAAAATACATTATGAAAGTAATGACTAAATATATATTAGGAGAAAAATAGATGGCATATGTACAATCATTTGGGGCAGTGAAAGTTGTTACCGGTTCAGCACACTTACTTAACTTAGATAATGGTAAAAAAATATTAATAGACTGCGGAATGTTTCAAGGTGAAAATGAAGATAAAAACAAAGCAAAATTGGAGTTTAATGCAGAGGAAATTGATTATCTGATTTTTACTCATGCCCATTTAGACCATGTAGGACGTTCACCTCTTCTATTTAAAGGTGGATTTAGAGGGAAAGTTGTTGCTACTCGCCCTACATTTGATTTGGCAAGGATTATTATGCTTGATAGTGCTCATCTTATGAAAGAGGATTATTATCAGCATCTTAAAAAAGCACAACGACGTGGTGAAGAAAATATGGTTAAATCACCTCTTTATACGGCAGAGGACGTTGAATCTTTTTTAACTCTGAAAAAACGCTATGCTAGTTATGGAAAAACAATTAAATTAGAAAAAGATTTGAGTATTACCTTTCATAATGCAGGGCATATTTTGGGTTCAGCTTTTGTAGAGATTCGTTTTGTTGAAAAAGGTGTGAAAAAATGTATTGTATTTAGCGGAGACTTAGGTAATAAAAATGATATTGTACTTCCTTCTCCAGATAAAGCGATAGAGGCAGATACTCTTTACATAGAATCGACATATGGTGATCGTAATCATAAAAATATAGATGATTCGGTAGATGAATTTAAAGATATTGTAGTTAAAACACTAACCAATGGTGGAAATGTTTTGATTCCATCTTTTGCAGTTGAGAGAACACAAGAAATTTTATGTATATTAAAGTTAATGCACAAGAGTGGTGAACTACCAAGATGTAGAATATTTTTAGACAGCCCTATGGCTATTCGTGCAACACGAGTTTATAATAAGTATGCGGATGAACTTAGTGTTTTTTGTCAAAACTTTCTTAAAGAAGATGGTTCTGTATTTGATTTTCCTTATTTAAAATTTGCAAGGACCAGAGAGGAATCAATGAAGATTAATGAGATTCAAAGTGGTGCAATTATAATAGCTGGAAGTGGAATGTGTAATGGTGGCCGTATTTTGCATCATTTTAAACATAATTTGTGGAATAGAAAAAATGCTGTTATGTTTGTCGGATTTCAAGCTAAAGGAACAATGGGACGCAATATTGTAGAAGGTGCAAAATTTATTCATCTCTATAATGAGAAAATAAATATTAATGCAAGTATAC
>JAGGWO010000010.1 GCA_021157485.1 Sulfurimonas sp.
CATCATTAAGTCTTTTACAGCAAGCTTATAATCTTGGAATTCCTATAACATTTGCTTCTGATGCTCATAAACCAGAACAAGTGTCGATGTTTAATGATGAAGTGATAAAATTGGCAAGAGATGTAGGCTACACAGAGTGTGCACTCTTTAAAAAAAGAGTAAAAGAGTTTATAAAATTTTAACTCTCTGTATTTACTACCCACATTGAAAAAATATCTAAATAGTCCCAAAATGATTTTATATACTCCTCAGTAACTCCTTCATCTACTAAAGCTTCTAGAAGAGCTGCATAAAGAGCCAACCATGATTTTCTTCCAGCTTCATCTATACGAAAAGGTGCATGACGTCCAACCATCTGTGAATCTCCACGACTCTGTTTGAAATAATCAGGTCCTCCACACTCTTGAATCAAAAAATCAAAAGCGTGCTGCTTTGCTTCTGCAAAATCATCTTCATCATGAATCGGAAATAAAAATGCAATATCACTCTTTTGGATTAATTCATAGTGATCGTATACTAACTTTTTAAATCTCTCTTCACCAACCTCATGTAAAAATCCTGGATGTGGTTTAGTAACTGGAGGTCTAACACCAATTTTTCCATCTGTAATTGTTAACTTCACATTGAAACCTTTAATATATATTTAATTTTTTAGAATTATACATATAGTTACTATAAGAAGTTTTTAAATATATGTATTAGCAATTTTTCTCTTCCATTTAATCTCATTACTATTAATAAAACACTGAAAATAGATATATAAATTCAGCCTAAAGTTACGTTTAATCATTACATATGTATAATACTTACAACTAATATAAATATAAAGGATTTACTAATGGGTAAATATATAGAATTAACTGGTGCAGATTTCGAAGCAACTCTAAGTGAAGGTGTATCTCTTGTAGACTTCTGGGCTCCATGGTGTGGACCATGTCGTATGATCGCTCCAATTATTGAAGAGTTAGCTGAAGACTTTGATGGTAAAGCTAAAATCTGTAAAGTGAACACTGATGAAGAGCAAGACATTGCTGTTAAATTTGGTATCCGTTCTATTCCAACTATCATGTTTTTCAAAAATGGTGAGATGGTAGACCAAGTTGTTGGAGCGCAATCAAAACAAGCTCTAGCTGACAAAATCGACGCTCTTTTAGCGTAAGGTTTAACAACACTTTGGAAAAGAAAAAGAGAGGCAAAAGCCTCCTTTCTCTCTCCACACTTTTAGCTTCGTTTTTTGGTGCGACTATGATAGCTCTCGCCTTTGCTTACTTCAACTACAAATTTTCAGAGTACAAATTCATTGACTTTAAAGAGTGGATATTTTATGAAAAAAGTGATATTTTCATCCCAAAAGCAGACAAATATATAGTAGTTTTTTACTCTTCAAGAGAAAAAGGAACTATGAATAAATTAGCTAATACAAATCTTAATATCCCTATTCTTGCTATTGACTACTACAATAAAGTAAGGCCAAATAGCAAAACAACAACCTTTTTAAGAAGCGGAACAAAGAATTCCCTCTCTTTTATTCAGAGGTTTAATATTTATGAATCCCCCTCTATTTTTTTTATAAAGAAACACAAAGAGTCTCTTTATAAACAAGATAGTATGATACGTAAACTAGATAATTTAGATAAATTATCAAAAGAAATCAATAACTTATAAAAGGAGTTTATTTAATGATTTTAGATTGTGCAATTATTGGTGGGGGACCTGCTGGTCTTACTGCTGGACTATACACTACACGTGGTGGTTTAGAAAATGTAACTATGTTTGAAAAAGGTATGCCTGGTGGGCAGATTATGAACTCCTCTGAGATAGAAAACTACCCTGGTGTTACAGGTGAAATAACTGGTATGGATCTTATGACTCCATGGCCTGCTCAGTGCCAAAAATTTGGTCTTAAACATGAGATGGTAAATATCACTCGTGTTACAAAAGATGGAGACATATTTACAATTCATAAAGAAGATGGAACTACTACAGATGCGCACAGTGTTATCATTGGTACTGGTTCTTCTCCTCGTCGTGCTGGCTTTGCTGGTGAAGATGAGTTTTTTGGTAAGGGCGTAAGTACATGTGCAACTTGTGATGGCTTTTTCTATAAAGGAAAAGAGGTTGTAGTTGTAGGTGGTGGAGACACTGCTTTAGAAGAGGCACTTTACTTAGCAAAAATATGTTCAAAAGTTTATCTTGTACATAGACGAGACACTTTCCGTTCAGCACCTAACACAGTTGCTAGAATTAAAAGAACTGAAAACATAGAGCTTGTTTTAAACTCAGTACCAGATGAAGTTTATGGTGACAACATGGGGGTAACAGGTGTACGAGTAAAAAACAATGATGGTGAACTTCGCGATATAACTGTGCCTGGTATTTTTACTTTTGTTGGAAATGATATAAACAATCAAACTCTTATCCAAGAAGATGGTAGTTTTTTATGTGATATGAACGATCAAGGTCAAGTTATAGTTGATATTAGTATGAAAACTTCTATTGCTGGACTTTATGCAACTGGAGATATGCGTATAGCCGCTCCAAAACAGGTTGTAAGTGCAGCTGGTGACGGTGCTGTTGCAGCACTTCAAGTTATCTCTTATGTTGATGAGTTATTAAACTAAGATTTGATATCATTCTAAAAAATATTATATAAGGCATATCATTATGATAAGAGTTGGTGTATTTGGTGCAAGTGGAAGAGTTGGTAAATTACTTTTAGAAGATTTAAAAGATACACCAAACATGAGTGTTAGTAGTGTTTTTGTTCGTAATGAACTTGATTTTTCTATTGATCCCTCTATTTTAGTTACTGCTGATATGAAATCATTTTTAAACGCAAGTGATGTGATTATAGATTTTTCATTACCTGATGCTTGTGAATCACTCCTTGAGGCTGCAATGACAACTCCAAAGCCTTTAGTAATTGGTACCACTGGTTTAAGTAACCACCAACTAAACCTGCTAAAAAATGCTAGTGAAATTATGCCTATTCTTTATGCTACAAACATGTCTCTTGGTGTGGCTCTTTTAAACAAACTTGTATATCAAGCTTCGGCTGCTTTAGAAGACTTTGACATCGAAATCGTAGAAATGCACCACAAACATAAAAAAGATGCTCCTAGCGGTACTGCTCTTACTCTAAGTGAGTCTGCTGCCGCTGGTCGTAACCTAGACATTAATAAAGTTCGTGTAAGTGGTAGAGATGGTAACATTGGAGAAAGAACAAAAGATGAGATTGCGGTAATGGCACTTCGCGGTGGCGATATAGTTGGTCGTCATACAGTTGGTTTTTACAATGATGGTGAATTTATAGAGTTAAACCATACCGCAACTTCAAGAAATACATTTAGCAAAGGTGCTATAAGAGCTGCTGGCTGGCTGGCAAATAAAGAAGCCGGTCTTTACTCTATCGCTAATTGTTTAGAGTTAAACTAAAGAGCCTAAATCTCTTTAGCCCCCTGTGCTAACTTTGCCCAAGCACTTGTGCTATCAGCGTCTATTGACTCTTGATAAGCTTTCGTAGCTTCTTCATCTCTCCATAGTTTACTGTACACAGTTCCAAGTAGATATTTTTGTCTTGATCTATCAGATTTACTTAGTTCTACTGTGTCTAAAGATTTTATAACTTCTAGTGCTTTGTTATAGTTTTGTATATTTGTAAAAGATTGATAAAGAGTAAACTCTACAAATGGACTTTGTGGATGAGATGAAGATGAAGTTTGAATTTTCATAACTTCACCTCCGTACTCTATTACTATATTATCATCTTTTTTATCACTACCAATACTCATGACAGAAGCATATCTATCAAGGTCTTTATAATCAAGCCCATAGACTTTTTGAACATCTACAATAGCAGATATCATCTCTTGGCTTTTCTCTAACCTCTGATAAGTATCAAATAGATACCTATAAACATCTTTATACTTTGAACTCTTCACATTATCTATTAGTGAAATCAAATCATTTGATGCATCTATTACATCACTATAATTTCCTGTTGCAAAATCTATTTTTATATATCTATATAGCCATTTCTTTCGCTCATCTAAATCTTTAGATTTTAAATTTTTACCTGCTATTTTACGTGAGAGTTGATAATCTCCACCCATCATAGAACACTCATATATTCCGTCATCCCACTTATCTGAAAGTGTAATATTGTAATCATTTGAAATATTTAAAACTTCTTGGCACTCTTTACTTTTTAAAGCGCTTTTCATAACACCTATAGCTGAATCAGTTACTATTGAGTTTATATCTTTATATATCTCTTCATCAAGAGTTAAAAGCTGATTTTTAGAGTATAGCACATCACTATACATCTTATTTTCTAAAAGTAATTTTGCTTTCTCATAAATCGCTCTCTCACCAATACTATCATCTTTATACTCTTCAATGAGCTTATTGTACTCAGCAATTTTTGCAGTAGTATTTAAATCTGATGTATCAAAAAAGAGTCCATCTTTTGCAGTTTGAACTTCATCTACAAATGTGCCATCTTTATAAACTTCAAAATAATTATTTATAGCAGCCAGTGCTTCTTTCTTTTTTGGAGTTTTAGCTAACCATAAAGCTCTATTTTTCAAAAGAATTTCATACTCATCGTTATCTTTATCAAGCTCATCTAAAATAGCCTTAGCAATGGCACTAGCAGTCTCATATTTCATGCCATCTACATACATATTCATCATATCCATTGATTTTTTCATATCATTTTTAAAGTAACTAGGTTTTGCTTTGACAATTTGCATTATATACTTTGAAGACTCATCAAGGGAGTAGTTTATTTTTGCAAGGGCTAGGTGATAGGCTGCAGTAGCTGCTACATCTATATCACGTGTCTCATTAAGTGCTCTTTTATATAATTTCACAGCTTTAGTTGTACCGCCAGAGCCTTCAAGCATTTCACCTAAATATATATAACCCCACTGCGAATATACTGAATTTTCATGTTCGCTAAAGAGTCTGTCAAAGAAGTAATCAGCATCTGTATTTAAGCCTATCTTAGAGTAAGCATTGGCAGTTAATGAAAGCACTTCTGGAATATTTTCATCTGAGGAGTACTCTCTTAAGTATATTTTAGCACTTGAAATAACATTGTCAAAATCTTTTAGTCTTGCATAGACTTTTATTTTATAATAAGTCATTTCAGCTTTAAAGAGTGTATTTGGATATGATTGAAATATCTCATCAATTAACTCAAGACAATACTCATACTTCTCTTCTTTAAAAAACTTTTTAATTTTCAGATAATCTTTGACATCATCAACTTTTTTGATATATACGGGATTTCCTTCTATATCTAGTCCGCCTACATATGGAAACTTTTCTTTATCAGAGTAGTATGGAAAATTTATTGCTATTTCAGGTCTTGGTTTATTATTTATAAGAGGTAGTTCATCACTATAGCCTATAATCATCCAGTGCTTAGATATTGCCACTTCTGGTTGATATATAGTCTCATCTTTCGTTAAATCAAAAACTACTGGCATCAATTTTATTTTATGAAATGGCGTAATAGAAAGAAAAAAAGTTCCTTTTTTCACTAAAGTATCTATCTTAAAAAAATCATTTTGAAGTTTTTGTATAGTTTTTTCTGGCTGTTTAGAAAAAGCACAAACTATTTTTGTAGTTACAAGAAAGTCATTTTTTATCTCTTGACAGACAAATTTTTCTTTATCTTGTATATGAAGTGTTGAGAATTTTTGATGATTTTCTTGTGCACTGTTTATCGATATTTCTAATGCAAAAAGAGTGCGTATAGATAGAAGGAGTAAGAGTATCCATTTAAACAAATCCTCTTCTCCTTTTCAGTGTATTGCTTTATAAAGCATGGTTTATCTATGCGTGAGCTTCCCGATGAGGGAAACAAAGCGTTAGCGTAAGATAAGGGACGAGTTCCTTATCTGTAAAATAACTAGTACCCGCTGTTATAAACAAACGCAGTAACAAACTCAAGTAGTGGGTTTAATGCTAGAAAAGCAAAAATAGTTCCTACTGCTGCAAAACCAATAATTGATTTCAGTGCAAGAGTTGCATTTGATACATACATATTACCATCGTTGCCCATTACAGGGTCTTTCATGAACATATACACTATCAGTTTTAAGTAGTAGTATCCAGCAATTGCAGAGTTAAGAGCCATAATTAATGCAAGAACAGTATATCCGCCTGTTACCGCTGAACTAATCATATAAAGTTTACCCCAAAATAGTGCAAACGGTGGTAGACCAGCTAAACTTAACATAAATAGACCCATAATTGTTGCAGCAACTGGTGCTGTTTGAACCATACCCGCAAATTTATCATATGAGTGGTCACTTCTTTGATGATCTGGCAGATGTTTCTGACGAGACATCCATAGCATAGAGAATGAACCAAGGTTTGTAAAACTAAATAGTATCCAATATAAGAAAAGAGCACTATTTGACTGCGTCGTACCTATTAGGATAGCAGCCATAACAAAACCTGCATGGGATACTGAAGAGTAAGCAAGCATACGTTTTACATCAGTTTGAACTAATGCCCAGATATTTGCAGCTGTCATAGTAATCACAACAAATATATACAGAACTACTTCTAACCAAATCACTCCACTATGAATTAAGAATTCAAAGAGTC
>JAGGWO010000193.1 GCA_021157485.1 Sulfurimonas sp.
CAGATGCAAAATATCTTTTTAGAACAGATAGAAAACTTTAGAGGAATGCTAATAGCTACTACAAATCTTTTAGAGAACATAGATAAGGCATTTTCACGCCGTTTTAACTACAAAATAGAGTTTAAAAAACCCGATAAAGCACAACGAGAAGAGCTATGGAAAAAAATGCTTCCTGCTGATGCTCCGTATGAGAAAAATTTTGACGCTAAAGAGTTGTCAACTTACTCCCTAACAGGTGGTCAAATAAACTTAATAGTGAAAAATACTGCCTATAAAGTAGCAGTTAGTGAAGAACCAATTTTTACGCTTAAAGATTTTATAGATGAGATAAAAAGAGAAAAAGATGCCAACTTTGATAGCGAAAAATTAATGGGATTTTTAAATAAATAATCATTATTGGCGTTGATTTATTACCATTTTACACACTTATTTTCTGCTAAAAAAGTCAATGTTGCGATAAGTGACATTTGACTCCTCTTTTTTAACCAATAACTTTTTTTTAAAGCACTTTTTGATATAGTGCAGTAACTGTTCTTTCTAATGAAGAATTGACTGATGTACCTAACGGGCACAGTTTTAAAGCGTTAGAAGACAAATATAAAAGAGAGTTATGTTTTTTATAAACGTAACTTTTAATTTTAAAGGTAGGTTATATGGATCATATTGCTACAGCAAATCCGTATTTTGGGGTATTTGTACTTTTTGTAATTACATTCGGTGCGTTTATAGCTACAACAGTTGCTGCTCGTTGGGCAAGTCGTGCGTTAGCTTCCAAAGAGAATGAAAAAATTAAGTTATCGATTTACGAGTGTGGACCGCAGGTAACTAAACAACCAAATAGAATTTCGCCACAGTTTTACCTGTTCGCACTTCTTTTCTTACTATTTGATGTTGAAATCGTGTTCATGTTCCCATGGGCTGTTGATTTTAAACTTTTAGGTTGGTTTGGTTTTGCTGAGATGTTAATGTTTATTTTACTATTAGCAATCGGTTTCGTATATGCATGGAAAAAAGGAGCGCTTGAATGGCACAGCATAAAGTAGATTATACAAAAAGTGGTGGTTTACCAGTAGCACTTACAAGTATTGATAAGTTAGCAAACTGGGGTCGTTCAAACTCACTATGGGCGATGACTTATGGTCTTGCTTGTTGTGGTATTGAGATGATGGCAGCAGGTGCTTCTAGATTTGACTTTGACCGTTTTGGTACAATTTTTAGAGCATCTCCTCGTCAATCAGATGTAATGATTGTTGCGGGAACTCTTACAAAGAAGCATGCAGAGTTCATTAAAAGACTTTATGACCAGATGACAGAGCCTAGATGGGTTATCTCAATGGGTTCATGTGCAAATACTGGTGGTATGTTTAACACTTACGCAACAGTTCAAGGTGTTGATAGAATTATTCCAGTTGACCTTTACCTACCTGGTTGTGCACCACGTCCTGAGACACTTCAGTATGGTGTGATGTTACTACAGAAAAAAATCCGCGCTAACACTGCAAATAAATCGCAGAAGCCTAAAAGGTTAATGTAATGAGAGCCTATACACCTAAAGACAATGTACAAGCAAAATCATACTATACAGATAGATACTATGTTTCTCCACAAGTACCTAAGCAAGACGTAGAGAGTGATGAAGTATTTACAGCAGATTTAGCTGCAATTAGCGCTAAATTTAAAGTAAATGAGTCTTACATTCAAGTAGGGCAGATGGTAGTTTATATCAATGCAAGTGATATCTATGGCGTACTAGAGCTTATGAAAGAGACTCTAGAATATACTCAACTTTCAGAGATGAGTGCTATTGATTTCTTAGCAAAAGATAACACTTTTGAAATCTTCTATCAGATGTTAAGTATGAATAAGCGTAAGCGTATTCGTATCAAATACTCTATAGAGAAGGGACAAGCTGTTGATTCAGTTGAAAAGCTTTTCCGTTCGGCTGATTGGTCTGAACGTGAGATGTTTGATATGTTTGGTATCGAAGCTAATGGTCATCCATTTATGAAAAGAATTCTTATGCCTTATGACTGGCAAGGAAATCCACTTCTTAAAACTTACCCACTAGAGGGTGATGAGTTTGCTGCTTGGTATGAAGTAGATAAGATTTATGGAAAAGAGGCTAGAGAAGCTATTGGACCAGAAATTCGTGATACTGCTAGAGTGGACAGATATGACTCTGAGCGTTTTTCACGTCTTGGTTTTGAAGTACCTAAGGGAACTGAAATCACAGGTAATGAGCCTAAAAATGAAGAGAGTTATCAAGAAGATGGTGGAGTTTTCCTCATCAAAAAATTCGATAGAGATTCATCAACTATTGTTGATGATCCGCAAAGATAAGGTGGTATAAGATATGGCACAAGTAACAAATAGATTAACACCGTTTTTTGAAAATATCACTTTTGATAGAGATGATAACGAACTAGTATTAAACTTTGGTCCTCAGCACCCTTCTTCTCACGGGCAGCTGCGTTTAATGCTTCACCTTCAACAAGAGCAGATTGTAAAAGCACATCCAGATGTTGGATACCTTCACCGTGGTATGGAGAAGATGGCTGAAAATATGATTTATAATGAGTTTATGCCTACTACAGACCGTATGGATTATATCGCTTCATCTTCAAATAACTATGGTTTTGCTCTTTCAGTTGAGAAACTAATTGGTTTAGAAGTTCCACGTCGCGCGAAAGTAATTCGTATGATGCTTTTAGAGATTAACCGTTTAATGTCTCACCTTTTCTGGCTGGCAACTACTGCTCTAGATATTGGTGCTATGACAGTATTCCTTTACGCATTCCGTGAGAGAGAGTACTTGATGGATATTATTGAAGGTTATTGTGGAGCACGTTTAACACATGCGGCTATCCGTATTGGTGGTGTTCCTTTAGATATTCAAGATTCGTTTATTCATCAACTGAGAGTATTTTTAAACAAACTTCCAGAGAATATCAAAGATTATGAAGATCTTCTTGATACTAACCGTATCTGGTTAATGAGAATGGAAGACGTTGGAGTAGTTTCTAAAGAGCTGGCACTTTCATGGGGTTGTACAGGTCCAATGCTAAGAGCTTCAGGCTTTGCATGGGATATTCGTAAAGAAGAGCCGTATGAGTTATATGATGAAGTAGAGTTTAATGTTCCTTACTCTGATAAGGGTGATAACTTTGCTCGTTATAAGATTTATATGCAAGAGATGAGAGAGTCTGCTAAGATTCTTTATCAAACAATAGATATGTATCAAGAGTGTGTTAAGAACAATGAAACAGAGTTAATGGCTCATGCTCCTAAATATATCTCAGCTCCAAAGCTGGATATTATGACTCAGAACTATTCTCTTATGCAACACTTTGTACTTGTAACGCAAGGTATGAGACCGCCAGTTGGTGAAGTTTATGTTGCAACTGAGTCACCAAAAGGTGAACTTGGTTTCTTTATTAACTCTCAAGGTGGACCATATCCATATAGACTAAAACTACGTGCTCCATCTTTTTGGCACACAGGAATTTTAAGTGACCTTTTACCTGGTCACTATATTCCAGATGTTGTTTCTATTATTGGAACTACAAACATAGTATTTGGGGAGGTTGACCGCTAATGAAAAGATATGATTTAAGACACTTAAAAACAGATTTTGAACCTCGCATGAAAGAAATTTTAGGCGAGCATAAAGCAGGTGAAGTTGCAATCTTTTTATTTGAAATTGGTGATTTTTCACCGATTCAGCGTTCTGCTGACATAGTAAAAGAGTGTGGATATGAGTTAATGAACTCTTTAAAGTTTAACGAAGTCGACTGGACTATCG